>JAVBLX010000028.1:0-65602 GCA_031553075.1 Acetivibrio sp. | reverse complement strand
CACTGCTTCTCCCGGAAACTCCTCCAGTTTTAGGTAACGAAAACCGAAAAAGGTAAGTCGGGGATGCCAGGTCTGTTTTCCTTCCCGGCAAATGTAAGTTAATTCCGCCTTGGCACTGCGATAATTGGCATTATAAAAATTTCCTTGGGCATCCAGGACTTCACCATGTGATATCCGCACCCGCTCACCTGCTTTAGCCGCTACGGTAAATTCCACATATCCGGTCACTTCCTGTCCAAAATCCACCACGGTTTCTCCCGCTGGAGTGATGAAAACTGACTTTGCACCAATCCGTTCCTGCTCCTTGATGATTTCACCTTCCTGGGAAATCAAGATATCCGTTGACCAGTCAAGGCTTTCTGCAGCTGCCCATTCGGTTGCATGAAACTGCGCATCAAAGACTTCTCCATCATAGATTTCACTGAACCGTACCGCACTTTCGCTCCATTCCCAATCAACATCGGTCGGAATCACTTCTTTTGAATCATCTCCAAAGAAGATATGAAGCTCGCCCAATATTCCCATTGGCTGCTCGTGTCGTCGCTTTTTGTCCTCTGACTCCCTCCATCCTGGCATTGGTGAACGGAACCATCCGCTGCCTAAGTGGACTCGCAATTCATTTTCGGTTTCCAGTAAATCCGAAATGTCATAAACCTGATATTGCAGCCGCTTTTGATACGCAGTCCAGCCAGGTGCCAGAACATAATCGCTGACCCGCTTTCCATTTATCTCTGCTTCATAGACACCTAAGGCCGTTAACAATAACTCTGCTTTCACTACTTTTTTATCTATTTTCCATTTCTTTCGAAAAACCGGGCAGACATCTTCCAGACTGCCATTGGCTTTTATCCATTTGCCGTATAATTCCACTTTAACATCCTCCACTTTTTCGCATTGCTTTGAATACATAATTGCTCCGTATTTTACTGTCTCACTGCCAAAACCGCAATCCCTTCTTTTCCCGGAAGAGAAAATTCCACCTTTCCATGTGCTTCGGTAAGAATCGTCTTTCTTGTCATCTCCCATGTATCAATTACTTCAATACGGTATGCCCCTTGTTCTGGCAGATCCATGTCTCCTACTGCGGTACAATGCCTTCCATAATAGGCAAGATAAGCTTCCTCGCCACAATGACCAGTATAAATCCGCACATCTCTTCCAATATTTTTCAAAACCTGCTCAGCCTGTGCCTGTGGCAGCCTAAGTACCGCTCGGGTAAAATCATTCTGCTCCTCTGGATACAGTCCTTCTCGCATGGCAGCCAGCTTTTCTTTGGTCACAAAATGAAATGGAACTGGTTCCAGTGCTCCCGGCAGTTCATTGATAATCTGTTTTAAAAATCCAATCCGCGCCGGCGAATCTCCTACCAGCGTTCCACCTTTTCCCCACCACAAGGTATCGGTTGGATTCATAAAAGTCTCTCCATGGGTTCCATATCCGCCCAGAACACAGCAAGTCCAGAACCGATGCACCAGCTCAAAACCAGATAAATGTCCCCAATGGCAGAAAATATTTCCTTCATAGCCAAACTCATCCATCAGCACTGGTTTATGATATCTTTCCATCAAATTTTCCACTTCGGTCACATCTCCCTGAACCGAACAATGCGTAATTTGATTTTTGGAATAATCGTATTCCTCCAGCATATAGTGACAGCTCATCATATGCCCATACACATCTGTTTTGCTGATAAATGCTTCAATATAGTCCCAATCCTCTTTCTTAAATGCAGCTAAACTGTCATATTCATTGGCCAAGCTCCACCAGACATTGGGATAAGCAGCAAATCGCGCCAGCAGATAGGTCAGATATGGGAGATAATCTTCCTTAGTCATCTGGGCAAATCCCCAGCAGTCATAAGGATGGAACAGAATCAGATCTACTTCTACCTGATGGTCACAGAAGGTCTTAAGCATATCCTCAACGGCATCCCAGAAAGCAAAGCAGGGACGATGATACTGAAAACCGTCACCTTCTTTTTTCTCAAATGAAAACAGCTCCGGCTCATTTTCATTGAACACATAATGCTTTGGGAACATACAGGTTCTAACTTTATCAAAGGGGGATTCTAAAATGGTCTTAATCGTCTGTTGGATTAACTCCTGAGGCTGATGCATCATGGCATAAACGGTTGTGCCGAAGGGGCGGCAGCTTGTTCCATCTTCATACATAAGTGCAGTTCCCTTAGGTTTAACCAGACCATGGTGAATACCATCTTCACACGGTATACATTCTTCTTCTCCCTCTGCCGTAAAAATACCTTTTACCTTCCACTGAACCAGCCCCGTCTGCTGGGGCAGATACCGAGTCACATAGCTGCCATTGCCAGCATAAAATCCAGACACTTCTTTTACTATATCTTGACAAATAAAGGTTGCTGTCAGGTCGATAACCGATTGGGAACCGGTTGGCTCTTCTCCCTCAAACTTTAATTCAAACATTTGGTACTGAAACATAATGTTTCTCCTTTCTTTATTCACGATTCCTTCTGCTACTAAGGTACGGGGCATTCCCACTCATCAATCACCTCAGCTTGGCAACCTAACTCTTTTTAATCATAAACGATTTCTATATTACTTTCACATCAGCATAAAATCCTCGATTTCTTCCTTCAATCCAGCCATCTTCCAGAATTTCAAAAGAATCTGTCAACCGAATATCTTCTGATGAACTGCCCATCTGAAGTTCAACTTCTCCCTTTTCCACCTTCCATTTCATCTCTCGGTCAAGGAAAGCAGTCTGACTGGCTTTCATGTTAAAGACTAAGGTTTTCTTTTCCCCTGCTTCTAACCATACTCGCTTAAATCCAGCCAATTCTTTTACCGGTCTGGTCATGCTGGCATAGCAGTCACGGATATAGAGCTGAACAACTTCATCACCAGCTACACTTCCGGTATTTTCAATGGTTACTTTAATTTCTACGGTTTCGTCTGGTTTTACCTGTTTCTTTAAAACTACCAAATCTGAATACTCAAAGGTTGTATAAGAAAGCCCATGTCCAAAGAAATATCTTGGTGTATGTGACATATCTACATAGTTCTTAAACCCGATACTTTCCCCTTGATGATAGGCAGAACCATTCGGATGATTATAGTAAATCGGAACCTGTCCCGCCGTGCGAGCAACGGATACCGGCAATTTCCCTCCTGGGTTGTACTCACCGGTCAGCACCTTCACAATCGCTTCTGCACCCTTTTCCGATGGATTCCATGCCTCCAGAATTGCATCCAGATATTCATCCGCAATATCGCTGGAAATAGGACGTCCATCAAAATGAACCCCAATCATCGGTTTGCCAAGCTCTGCTGCCCTGCGAATGAACGTATCCTGACAAACAGGAAGGTTAATATCCGTACCATCCACGCCTTCACCCATGGATGCAACCGAGCAGGAACCATGCTTCCCTCCCAGTGTCATAATAACCAGGTCAGCATCCTTCACAATTTCAAGTGCCTCATCAATATGTGATAAATCATCCCCAGCAATGGGATACCCATATGCATAAAGAATTTCTGATTCTGTCAGCTCTTCCCTAAGCCCTTCCAGAAGGCTCTGGCACTCTGGCTTCTGCCATTTTAAGATGGCATCGAACTCTTCCGTTTCATCGGTTTGAATCTGGGTTCCTGGTACAGTTACCATTTTTTTAGCATTCTCTCCGTTAATATCTCCCGATTCCATACCGGCAATGGAGTTGGCTACAGCATAAACTGCTTCCACCATGCTCAGATGAGTATAGCCACCGAAAAAGCTGCGGGGATTCTTGGCATGGCAGCCTACTACTGCAATTTTCTTTGCATCCTTGCGAATTGGCAAAGCACCATTGTTCTTTAATAAAATCATCGATTCCAAAGCTGACTGTAAGGTTACTTCTTCATCTCTTTCCTGTGACAGATATTGTTTTACCTCATCCACTTCCAGTGAAAATGGATGTTCAAAAATTCCCATTCTGAACTTCGCTGTCAATACTCGAAGTACCGCTTGATCAAGAATCCCGATATCTGCTTTTCCGGTACGAAACCACTCCTTCAGCTCCTCGTTAAAACCTACGCAGTTCTGCATTTCCACATCCATTCCCGCTTCCATGCTCAGTAAGCCTGCTTCTGTCACGCTTTCACCCACCTTTTGAACATGGTACACATTGCTGACTGCAGTATAATCCGATACACAGATACCATCAAATCCCATCTCTTCCCGAAGCAGACCAGTCAGCATCTTTTTCGAAGCAGAAAGTGGTTCACCATTGATGGAGCAATAGCATGGCATAATCCCACGTAAATTTGACTCTTGAATCGCTGCCTGAAATGGTTTGCCATATACTTCATCCAGCAATCGGTCTGGCACATCACAGTTTGCACCATGAATTCCACCTTGTGAGTTATGAAAGCCCAGGAAATGTTTGGCTGCAGATTCGGCTTTGCGCCCTGCGGTTTCTTTCTCCTGAATCCCTTTTGTATACGCCGCCCCCAGGGCTGCTGCCAGAGTTGGGTCTTCGCCGTAAGTTTCACCCTGTCGTCCCATCCGAGAATCCCTTGAAATATCCAACACCGGTGCCAACACCTGAGTAAAGCCAAAGGCTTTTTCCTGACGGCTGACAATCTCGCCAACCTTTTCTTCCAGCTCCGGGTTCCAGGAACTGCCTCTGGCAATTCCCGATGGAAAACTGGTTGTTCCTTTAATAAACGGACCGCATAAGCCCTCCATATGAAAAATCGCCGGGATGTGGTGCTCACTGTTGTCCATTACCATGGTTTGAATCTTCTTCTGCCAGGCTACAACATCCTCAACCTTTTGAATTTCTCTTACATCCAGTGTACTAACCTGACCAATTCCGTATTTTGCATCTTCTGTTAAGGTATCCCAATTATCTCCTAAAGGAAACAGACAATTTACCTGTCCCATTTTTTCATCCAGACTCATTCTGGACAGTAAATCTTTTGCTCGCTCTTCTGGCGATAAATTTGTATTTTTATATCCTTCCATAAAACTCCTTTCAATTGCTGTTTTTTAATAAACTCCTTATTATTCATCCACAACATATTCATACGCCCCAGCTGCAAGAAGCTCTTTCCGTCCGTCTGGCAGCACTATCTCTGCCTGGCAGTTTCCTGGTACTTCAAAATAAAAATGGATTCCGTCCTCCTGATACTTCCAATTGCTTTGTATCGTCCCAAGCGGCGACAAATAAGACACGCTGGCAAATTTAAGTTCTTTATATGGCTTTGGCGCAATCGTAATCACACCATCTTTCACCCGAATCCCACCAACCGTATCCATCAGCCAGCTTGCTATAGCGCCATATGAGTAATGATTAAAGGAGGATTGCATGCCGCCACCAGGTATGTAACTGTCCCAGTTCTCCGGTATGGTTGTTGCTCCTTTTTTCACAGAATACAGCCAGCCAGGACATTCCTCATTTAATAACAGCCGATATGCAGTATCCGTATACCCATAATCAGAAAGCGTCCGACAAAGCTCATGTGTCGTTAAAAATCCCGTGTTTAAGGTATAATTCTTTTCAATTACCAATTGATTCAAATCATCCGCTGCCTGCTTTTTATCTTCCTCACTAAGCAGATTCAGGATAATTGGTCGAATGTATCTGCACATCCGTTGAGAATCGATTTTTCCATTTGGAGCAAACGCATAACAATATGCCCGTTTGGCATTTTCCGCTATCTCAGCATAATCAGTCTGTTCTTCTGTTCGTCCCATCCGTCCCGCCTGTTGGCTAAGAATCTGACAAGCATAGGATAAATAAGCCGTAGCAACCTCTGGCTCACCCTCTTTTCCAATCTTTTCAATCTCTGCCATAAAATCAAATCCTGGCTCTGCCCATTCACCCCAATGGATTCCGGTATCAACCAGATACGAATGGTATGGATTTTCCTGATTAGCAGGACGTGTTTCTGCCGCAGCTCTTTTAACTAAGAAATCAACCCACTTTTTAATCTGAGGATAATAGCTTTCAAAGAGCCGGTAATCATTATATCGTTCACCTACCCGCGCTGGTATCACTTCAAAAGAATCACACCAACCTGCGGCACCATCCCACCAGCCCTTTTCCTGCCCCGGATGTGCTGCAATTTGACGAACACAGCCATCCGCCCATTGCCCCGCCGCCTGATTGGCAATAAATTTCTGCATCATGGGATAACTGTCCATCATGTAAAGCATGGTATATGCATAAGCCTGCAAATCGCCAGTAAATCCACTCTTTTCTCTGGTGGGACAATCGGTCGGAATATCTAACAGGTTTCCCTTCAGGCTCCACATGGCATTGGTAAACAGCTGATTTACCAGTGGATTGCCGCAAGTGAATTGAGCGGTTTCCTCTAAATCGGTATAAACCGCATAAGCGGTAAAGTCCTCTGGATGAATTGCCGTCATCCCCTCCACTTTTACATAACGAAAACCCATAAAGGTATTGGTTGGTTTATAGCTGTTCTTCCCTTCCTTGCAAGTATAAATAATCTGCTGTTCAAAGTGATAACGAATGCTTTGAAAATTCTCAGTATAGAAATTTCCTTCATCATCTAATGTCTCGCCGTGAGTAAAAGTATAGATATCTCCTACCTTTCCTTCGATGGAAAAGCCTATATAGCCCGCAATATTCTGTCCAAAATCCAGCACCTTTTCACCTTTTGGTGTAATCAGAAGCTGTGGCTTAAAGGTCTCATGCTCCGTTGGTGGCGGACAATTGGAGCAGGATAAATTTTCATAACCAAAATCGTCAACTTTGACGCCATGCCAGTTAGCATCTGAACCCGGTAAACAACTTTTTTCTCGCATAGCATCATAGACTTCTCCGTGCATATTATCGGTAAAGCGAATCGGTCCCTCCTGCGTCGCCTGCCAGCTATCATCCGTCATGCATACAATCGTTCCATCAACCTCAAGTTGAAGCAATAATGCCACATCAGTTCCAAACCCATCTAAAATCCCATCGTATGTAGCCGTTCCCCGCCACCATCCATTTCCTAAAACGGCAACCAGCTCATTATCACCTGTTTTTAAATAATCCGTAACATCATAGATCTGATATTGCAGTAAGGTTTCATATTGGGAGGTTCCTGGTGCCATAATAAAACCATCCACATGTTTCCCGTTGATGTATACATTATAAATTCCATGACAAGTCACATAAAGTCTGGCGGTTGATATCTGGTTTACCTGAAAGGATTTTTTCAAATAGCTCGCCGGACGTAGTTTCTTTATGACCGCAGTGGCAGAATCCACCATGTCGTCCAACTCTGGATTAATCCAGGAAGCCTTCCACTCACTTTTCTTTATCCCCATTTCAAACCAGGTTTGCCCAGTTGTAGATGATTCACCCTCAAACAGCTCTACTGCCACCTGCACACGCTCTCTGCTTTGAAACGATGCCGCCAGCTCACAGCTCATTTGAGAGCAGTTAACGATGCCACTATCAAATACATTTCCTGCATTCCCCCTTGCCAAGACCCGATAGGCCGTTTGCTTGTGTTTGCCAGATACATTCCAGGTAACAATTGGCCTTTCACATTCAATTCCCAGTGGCTGTTTCATATGTTCAATTCGGATTCGCTCTGCTTTAATCATAATTTTCTATTTTCCACTCCTCCTGCCAGTCCAGATAACCCATTTCACCATCAAAACGGAACGGTAACCATACATAATCAGCAATCGATGTATTACGTTTGCTGTCACTACCAAACTTATTCCACTCCTCTTTTATTTCTTTCACTTCACCAGTAAAAAGAGATTCAAACATCTGGCTGTATTCTTCATATTTCAGTTCCATTTCATCTGGCACCCAGCGGTCTGCCATGGCAATGTACAAATCCTTCTTCCCCTCGACTTTGAAAACAGAAGTAATCTGGGAGTGGAAGGAGGTATTGCTTTCATCTGCCGGATGAGGATTTCCCAGTACAGTAAATGGACCATGCCAAGTATCAGCAATAGCCAGTTCAGATGGGTTTGGCAGATATCCGGTTGTACCAGAGGTAATCAGGTAATGCTTTCCTTTTCTGCAAAAATGAGCCGTTGCTTCCCGTACATATGGAGGTGCAATATGTGGAAAATGGGTACTGTAATATCCGGTCACATCGGTATAGTCCGGGGTTAAATCAGCACAGATTGTTTCGCTGTGAACACGCTCAAAATAGTAATAAGCCTTTCCGTCCGGTGCCACCACCAGATCAAAATCGCCAGCACTCATATTCAGGGGTTTCAGTCCTTCCTTTACCGTTACATAAGGACCTAAAATATCATCTGCTGTCATAACGGTTTCTGTCTGACTGCCATCCCGATTCATAATCTTTAACCAACAGACAAATTTTTTCGTGGTCTGATTATATATAATGTGGGGTCTATCCATCATGGAAGAAGGATGTATGCTGGAATCCGGATTGTCTGTTTCCGGCACAATAATCAAGCCTTTATCCTCCCAGTTGTATAAATCCACAGAAGTGTAACATCGTACACCCCAATGCCAGATATCACCGTCTCCTGTTGTCTTTTCCTTATTTTCACCATACCAATAATAAACTCCGTCCAGGAACATAACCGATCCACCATGTGCCTGAATTCGGTTACCATTTGTATCCAGCCATATCTGACCGGGTCGTATTGAATGATACATCATTTTTCTCACTTTCATTTAGATTTTTCATCGTTTCTTCTTTTTAATACACGCTCTGTTACTCCGACGGTTAAACATTACACATTTATTGACTGTCTTTTTTTCGTGCTGCTCTTGCCATCAGTGACATCATCAGACGTTCTGCGCCATTAATCACCATGCTGAACCCGATGATTACCGCCGAGTATGTCCCTGCCACGTCGGTACTAAAATACACAAAACTCCCTGATATTATGGCGATAACGCCACTTACTTTGGCCACATGAATTGGAAAGGCTAACAGTGAGGCCCCATTAAATATAAGATAAGCCGCAAATACTGCCAACAGCATATTCCATGAATTTCCATCCGATTGCTTTAGCATACGGATACCTTCCAAAATCATCAAAAGTACAATCACCGCTTCGGATATAGTAATAGTAAGTACATTATCCTGACGCTTTCCTGCCCATAGATTCCGAAGATAGCTTTCACCATGAACAAACAGATTCGCAATCATGGAAAGTAAAATACATAAATATGTCATCCAACGCAGATTTCCGGTAAAAGAACTGATTACCCCCAGCAATATGGTAAAAATTCCGCCGATGATGGCGACGGTTCCTTTGGGCTGCTTTTTTATTACTTCTGCCATTTATTTATCCCCGCTGGTGAGGAATACTGAAATAAAAGTTCATCCGGAACTGCTGATTTCAGCTCTTCTACCGTCCATGCGTCCCCTTTCTTCCAAATCCGATTCGTCACTCTGGCTTCGGAATAAACTTCCACTTTTCCCGATCCTTTCACATTAAACACCGAGCCGTTGATATATTCTGCTTCTTCCGTACACAGATAAGCGAGAAATGGAGCGGCATTCTCAGCTGGTCCATGATCTTCATGTACCATTTTCATTTTCTCCGGATCCCAGGTAGCATCTTTACCCAATCTTTCTTCCAGCGTGCGAACCGTTTTTTCAAATTCCACGATATGACCTGGTGAAGCGGCCTCCGGACAATACACGTTTACAGTAATATGGTCTTTTGCCACTTCCTGCGCTACTGCTTTTGATAATCCCACAACACCTGCATTTCCGGCAGAATAAGCACACAAATTGGCTATTCCAGTCCACGCACCAGAAGCACAGTTTAAGATTCTTCCAAATCCCTGCTTTTTCATTACAGGTACGGCAAAATGCATGGTATTATAGGCGCCCTTCATCTTTGCCAGGGTCATGTAATCCCAGTCTTTTTCTTCGGTACTTTCGATGGTTCCCTGTCCCAGTCCAGCGGCATTGTTTACCAGAATATCCAGTCTGCCGAATTTTTCCACAGCAAACTCTATCATTCTTCTAGCCGTATCATAGTCAGACACATCGCCATAAAAAGGTTCAGCCTCTCCACCTTCATTACGAATCAACTGGGCGGTGGCCTCTGCATCCCCCTTCAGGGCCAGCATTTCCTGATAGCTTTCCTTTGTCATCTCCTTTTCGTTATAGCGGTCTGCACTTACACATCCCGGCTTGCGATTATTGGTAATTACTTTGGCACCTTCTCTGGCTAAAACAAGTGCAATGCCGCGACCGACTCCCTGACCTGAACCAGTAACAATCGCTACTTTTCCCTTCAAATTCATATAAAATTCCTTTCTGTCAACATTAAATATCCATTTACTCTTCAACAACAATTCTCACCCGATCCAGATTCTTAATCTGGGTCAACACTTCCTCTCTTTTCCCATTACGATTAGACAAAATCCGTGTAGTGGCAAAGTAAGTACCTGGCTTAGCATAACTTGTTGTATATTCTGCCTTTGCTCCGTGAATGGCACCTGACACATATGGTGTAAACTCACATGTGATTGGGTACATCGTTTCACAGGTACACGCCTCCAGTTCCCGATCACTCATCACAATCTCGGTAACTTCACCGGCACCTTCCGGAACCTTTACATCAATGTAGAAGGTCACTTGCTCCCCAACCTTAACATGGACACACTTTTCTCCGCCCACCGTAATTGTCACATCCGCCTGTATGCCACGTCTTCTTGTAATATCTGTATTCAGATAAATCTGACCATCTTCGCGAAGCTCATATTCGGTAGACGGCAGCGGTTCCACACCTTTTTCCACCCAGTTGGCAAGGTCAATAATGGATTGGCGTTGAGCCCCCATATAATCCACCACCATGTAATTCACTCTTGCATCCGTATCTCCATGCATTGCCCGTTGTGTATAATATAACCGGAAGTCGTCTTCTGACCCTTTTGACTGGATTACCTGATGGCGATACCAGTCCGCACACCATGGGCAGGTAGATTCATCCATCAAGGCCTGAGTCAGAATGACTTTACACTGAATATTTCCATCCTGAACCGTTCCGGTTCCAGTAAAACCGTATCCCATAATATTTTCTCGCTGCGGAAGTGTCGGTGTTCCATCTTCTTTACGGAATTGATCCCATGCATGAAAGCTCAGGTCTGGTGGACATTGATGTCGGTAATAGGACTGAATTGCAATATAATCAGAATTATCCAAATAGACTTCATCTCCTTGCGTCAGGCTGGATAGCACTCCCGACAAATCATCCATTCCATAGCACATTCCAATGGTGAGATAACCGCCTTTTTCTCCCGGCTTTCGCACCATCTTGTCAAGAAGCAGCTGTTTTCCCTTTGCGGCTCCGCTCTGAGGAATGATGTTTACCCCGTGAAGATATAAATCATCGCCTTCTGGAAGTTCTTCCAGTTCAATCCATGCGCCATTTCCAGCTGTCAGTTGCTTTTTCCATGCATCATCCACACCATTTAATCCTGCTTCATTATGGCTATCTTCTTCCTGACTGGGCAGTTTCACCGATTTTACAATTCCAGTAAATTGCAATCGGTCACGTACTGCTGTACTTTCAGGGTCTGCTCCCATATATCCGTCCTTCGTCCAGAATTCTTCAAAGTAAGATGGGTCCGCCATCTTCACTCCCGGCGCAAGAACAGGAAGTGAACCATCGTCAATATTCCCTTTCGCCTCCAGATACCAGGCAATAGGCGGGAATCCCATTTTTGTTATTTCTGTTAACATCGCTGCTTCTTCTGGTTTTAAGGCTTCATAAGGATTTCCGCTACCACCTGCATCTAGGGCATCCGTTATTTTGTCAAAACAGTTTCGCAGTACACGTTGACCTTGCGCATGCATGGTAATGGTATTGGGAAGTGACACAGGCGAACCAATTACATAAGGTGCAGCGCCATCCCAGACCTGCGTATTCTCGATACAGGCAAGGGTCTTATATCCACCGCCACTACCACCATATACATAACCATAAGCCCTTCCCCGGTGATAGATTTCTTCTGCTTTCACTCGGGAATATTCGGCAACTGCTGCAGAGGATTTCCAGGTCATTGTTGCATCCGACATTGCCCCAAAAGATGCCGCAGAGCCCATATTGCTTTCCACAAAATATGCTCCGCAGGAAAGAGCAAATGCAATTCTGTCGTTCTCACCTGTTCTTCCAATGGAGGCTATTTCTTCCTCTGGTCCCGGGAATGGTGAGAGGTATTGATGAAATCTTCCCTCATATTTTTCTTCCGATGGAAAGAAAAATGAAAATTTTACATTTGTTTCCTGAAATCCTCCATGCATATACCGGTATGGCATAATCGTTCCATCTGCAAGTGTTCTCTCTCTCATTTCGTCAACGTCAATAAATGGTTTCTGAAAATATGTATCCGTTATTGGATTATACATTGTTGTTCCCATAGTCTCTATCTCCTTCGTTCTCTTTCTAGTACATCGGTGATTAAATAATTGATTCATTCGCTGGGATAATTTTTCGAGAGTGCGGATGAAAAAACGTAGACGTAGCGGGCTACGACGAGGCTTTTTCATTTGCACTATCGGGAAATTAGACCTGCGAAGGAATCAGTTATTTAATCAACGATGTACTAGTCTTCTTGTTCCATTTCCCTGCATAATTGAAGTTCCGCTTTCTGAAAATCTCTTACACTGCTTATCGTAACAAAAGCCCTACAGCCATCACAGACTGCAAGGCTTCTATCAATCCTTACTTAAATATTATTTCAAACAATCTTTTTGATCGTTCTCTCTTGAATCATCCGTTCATCAAATTGTTATTCTGTTACAATTGCTAATGTAGTATCCACATCACCCAAATTCGTTCCTGCCTGAACATATTGGATGGTTACCTGTCCAAGCTCAGGATTTAATGCAGAAACGATTTCACCTGCGGTGTCAAACTGGAAGGTAATGGTGAATCCATCTGCTCCCATGGTGTATGTTCCGGCATCCATAGGCATATCCTGACCAAATGCAGCAGCCGTAACGGTACAAGTTCCATCATCAAAAAGAAGACAGATTAAATCCGCATTCACACCCTCTTCCTGACCCGGAATTGGTATTGCACCAGCCATGGTCTGGAATACCTTTGGTCCAGCTTCTGAAACGTTGCTCATAATAACAGAATCGCCCTCCGCTGGCGCATAAGATGCGGTTAACTTATCGGATGATACGGTCAAGACAGCCGCCATATCAGAATCCGAGTTTGGTGTCAGTGTATATTCGTATCCCGAACCAGTTTCCGCCATTGTCCAAGTACCTTCTACCATCATATTTACTAAGTCCATATAAGTGCCATTGTGATATAAGGTCAAAGTAGAAGTTGCGGAGTCTGTTCCAATAAAGTCAAGATACGCCATACCAACTTCGCCCTGATATAATTCATTGTACTTGGAAGCTTCTCCATCGGTATCATGTGTATAGTAGTTTGGACCACCACCGATGCCAGTGATTACATCCATATCGTTGTATAAAACATCACCATCAAAACCACAGCTGTCAATTACATTACCATCCCAATCAAAAAAAGTAACGGTATAAGGTGCCGTTCCGGTCGGAACCTCTGCGCCTTCCACCTGGGAAGACTCACGATCTGGGAAGCATGCATAATCAAAAGGTTTCTCTTCTACTGTATATGTACCGGTAAAAGTAATTTGATTCAAAGCAAATCCAGCATAGAAAACACTGCCAATGACTGGTGCTTCTTTATAAAAATGGAAATAATAGCCAAAATCACCAAGACCCTCAACCGGGTAAGAGTAAGTGTAGTAGCCCTGAGTAATCATTTCAAGTGGGTCATTCGATAACACCTCTTGAGCTGGTTCTTCCGTTACGTCAGCAACTACCTCTTCCGTATTGGCAACCGGATCTGTCGTTGCATTTGTTTCTTCTTCTGCTTTTTTGCCACTACATCCAACCAGCAGAGATAATGTTAATACAGAACACATAAATAAAGCGGAAAGTTTCTTGATTTTCATAAATTATCCTCCTAGAAAATAAAAGTCATACCCTTTATTAGGTATGACTTCATTATGTCATATTCACTTTATAAAAAATCCAACAAATCCGACACAAAATCCCATAAATCCGACTACAATTTAGAGTATGCATTTACCACATATCAATTGTCTTTCTACTGCTTGCTCAACCATGCATCCAATTGCTCCTGTTTATCAGCAATAATCTCATTGATTCCAGCTGCCTCCAGTTCCCGCAGGAATTTAGGATAGTACACCTCCAAATCCACCGAACCACTCTCAAGCACCGGATAATATCGTTCTAACACCTTCTGCACAGCACTAATCTGTTTGCTGACACGTTCGGTTGAATATATAATTCCTCGTATCCCCACAAAATTTTCTAATGCTTCCTGAGAATATTCCTGCTCGGCCTGTTTTTGTTCGTATGTGCTCAGGGTATATACCTTCCGCATGTCACCATACATTCCCAGTGGATTATAATATCCCACGGTTGTTGCATTTAACCCTTCCGGAAAAGCCACTACACCATGCTCTTCATCGGTCAGCACATAGTGCTTTCCTTCAATCCCCCAAATAATTAAATTGCTGACACTAGCATCCGAAAACATCTTGTTCAAAAAACGCATCGCCGCCTGAGGATTCTTACTGGTAACAGGGATGGTCCAAAATCCAGATTTTGCATACTGAGCACCACTGGTCACAGGAGTCGTTCGCATACACACAACCTTCTCACCAAAGTAGCTCTCCATACTGGCCTCCAAGCCTGGCTGACTAGACAAGGGATAAGACATCACCATCCCACTGCCAACCATTTCAACGATATTGGAGCTGGCAATTGCTGCATCGGGATATATATATCCCGCTTGATACCATTCTCGCATATGCTTTATAAAATCATAATATGCTTCTGACGCAAAGGCATTGCTCACCTGCCATTCCCCTTCTTCAATCACCCCCGTTAGCATATCACCACCAAGGCATTCAAGACTTCTGCTGTAATATGACATGGTTGAATACGTAATCCCTGATGTAAGCTGCCCCAGCGGATATTTTTCCGGATACAGCGTCTTCCACTTCTGAAAATACACAGACAATTCATCCAGGCTGTAGATATACTTCGCATCAAAAGGTAAGTCAGCTTCCTTAAAATAACGTTCCGGTATCCAAATACCACCACCGGCACCAATCATGTTTGCGACATTGGCTACCCCATATGCTTTTCCATCAATAATGGAGCCTTCTGTCAAATGATATCCTTCCTTCCCCATAATTTTTCGAATATCGGAGCCCTCCTCAACCAGAAGCTCATCCAGCGGAAGCAACATTTTCTTGCTGGTATAGTTGGTAATATCCTGATAATTTAGAATCATCAAATCCACCGTCTCTTGATTGCTGATCCAAAGAGAATACTGCGAAAAAGCATCCACAGCATCAATCAGCTTAAATTCAACCTCCACCCCGATTTCCGGGATGGTAATGGCATTCACCGCATCTTGTACCTCTTTTACATCGGCAATTCTTGATGAATCCATGGTCTGAAGCGTCATAACAATATGTTTCACCTCGGAATTTAAGACCGGAGGCTTTTTTTCTGTTACATTTTTAGAGGCGTCACAGGAAGTCATCAAGATGACTGCCACAAGTACCAGCATCGCCCCAAGGCATCTGTTTCTCAACATTCTCTTCACGCTCCCCTCATTTCTGCACTTTACTTTGCGCCTGATATTCTCGCGGTGTCACACCATAATACTTCTTAAACTGCTCTGTAAAGTAGGAATAATTATTAAAACCAACGCAATCCGAAACCATAGTTACCGTCATTTGCTTATCCAGCAACAACTCACCAGCAAGCTTCATCCGCTTTTGCAGAATATAATCCGTAACCGTCTGCTGAAAACGCTTTTTAAAAGATCTGGTCAGATGATCCGGGCTGATATAGGCCATATTTGCCAGAGTTTTCACACTTAAATCTTCATCCAGGTGCTGGTCAATATAGCTGGTAATTTTATCTACCACATCAACATTATCCTCTTTTTTCCCTTTGGCCAGATTATCAATATAGAGCTTGCCGTAGCCTTCCAGCATGGATTGCCGATTCTTGCTGGCAAAGGTTTCCACTGCTTTCCGTAAAGATTCTGTCAGAGAATCATATTTGGGTGGTTTTAAGATATAATCAAGGCACTTGAGCTTAATCGCCTGTCTGGCAAAATCAAATTCATCGTGACAACTCAGAATCATACATTCCGTCTCCGGGTAATGCTCGTTAATCCAGGCAATGAGTTCTAATCCGTTTTGATCTTGCATTTCAATATCACAAAGAACCACCTCGGCCGGGTTCTTTTCCAAAATTTCTACCGCCTGAGCATAGCTGTTGGCCTGCAGGATTTCTTCAAAATCCAGCATATCCCAATTTACACCATTCATAATCGCCTGAATCGCAATCATTTCATCATCTACAATCAGAAGCTTCATCACAAACGTCCACCCTTCCTGTTATCTTCTCAAAACTATTTCTTATGGTGTTATCTCCTGAAATGGGAGTTCCACCCATACCTGCGTTCCCTCACCCGGCGAACTGATAATATTAATAGACGCTCGTTCGCCATAAAACACTTCAACTCGCCTGCGGCAATTCCAGATACCGATGTGCTTCTGGCCCGCTTGATCCTCATACACCTCACCTTGTTGAATGGACTCAAGCACCTCTTCCCGGATGCCTTTACCCGTATCACAAATGGATATCAGCAGCTTGTCCCCTTCCTTACGGATATTGATTAATACTTCGATAATCTTGCCTGGGACTAAGGCGTATTTCATGGCATTTTCCACAAAATTCTCAATGAGTAATGGCGGGATTAAGGCATTCTCAGTACCCTCCTGCATGGAATACACACTGGTAAAAGCACCGGGGAAGCGAATTTTTTGAATTCCGATGTAGCTTTCCACAAAATCCATTTCCTTTTTCAACGTTACAAACTTGTCATTTTCTTTTAACACATAGCGGAAATAATCCATCAAATACATGGAGAATTTCTGGATGCATTCATAATCCTTGACCTGCGCCAAACTGTAAATCATATTAAAGGAATTAAGGAGCATATGAGGATTCACTTGCAAACGCAGGTTATCAAGCTGTGCCTGATACATAATAATATCCTTTTCATGAGAGAGCTTGATTTCCTCGGCCATGTGATTAAACTCTTTATAGATATAGACAAAATCTGCCGTTTCTTCGGGGCTCCAATTATCAATCCGATAATCTAAATTGTCCTGCTTTAGCTGCTCCATTCCTTCCCATAATCGTTTTAATGGCTGCATTACTCTGCGCTGCAAAAGCCCCCATAAAGCAAAAATCATCAGAAAGAATAGTAAGGCCACAAGCAGCAAACCCCAATACCAAATTGGGATGGAACCCAGAAAGCTTCCTTGCTCAAGCTGTAGTGCCACGGTACACCCCAGTCGTTCAGATTGCCACCTAAGGGTCTGCTTTTGCCATTCCTCATCTGCTTTCTCTAATAAAGCGTTCGATTTAAGCTTCAATGTATCCATTCCATCGGTAAAATAAACTTGACGACCATCAGTAGCTTCTACACTTTTTACATTGCCCTGTACCACCTCTAAAATCGGCGTAAGTTCATTACTTAAATCCATCAGAAAACCCATTTTATAATTGGTATATTCATAATATTTTGAATAAAAGTAGTTATCATTAAGCTCACCAATATGCCATCTGGAATTGGTTCCTTGCGGAATTTTCTGTGTTAATTCTGTCTTCATCTCTTCAACCAGAGCAATCGGGTAGGTTCGACCACTATATTTTACAAGCACCCGGTCAGCGGAGCAGTCATAGAGATAGAGAATGCCATTTACTTCCGTGTCCGAAAATATATCCCCCAGCTCATCCACCATTTCATAACTAACCATATTATCGCCGCCGTCTAAAAGCATCAGCTCCGCCTGATAATCCAGAATAAACTGATCCAGCTTCTCATCGACCTTAATCAGACTGCTTTCAAAATACCCCATCGTCACATTAAGCTGTCCCTGATATACATCCATAACCTGTTCGGAGGTCTTCCAGATGACCAGACCGGATACTGCAATTGCCATAATATTTAAAGGAAGAAAAGTAAGACAGACCACCAGTAGTAAGCGAACTGCCAGTATCCTCCACAGCATTTTTATCTTTATTTTTTTCATCTGGCTCCCCCAATCTGTATTTACTTTATACACTTCAAAAGATTGTACTTGTAATATCCTTTTATTTTATCACACTTCTGTTCTTAAATCTTTTGTATTTTTTGGAGAATTCGTTGCTTCTTTTTTTAATCATTACTGTTTTATTCTCAGGGTGGGAAGAGTGAAATCATGGCACTAAATCATGCAAAAAAGTCCATGCAATACAGATAAAAATCTGTCATTGAATGAACATTTTGCTGTTGTTGTATCTCAGCCTTTAATTCCGCCGGCAATTACTCCTTTTTCCAGCTTATCCTGGAAGAATGGGAATAAGATAATAATGGGCAGAATGGCCGCGATAATAACCGCATATTGGATCAGATACCGACTGTAATCCGGATTGGAAGTCCGCAGGAAGTTGGCATTATCTGAGGTAATCTGACGAATCCACAATTGGAGCGGCCAGGCATTTTTATTGTTAGGTACATAAATAGAAGCACTCAGCCAGGCATTCCATTGTCCAACTACGCTGTTAAGAATGATAACCGATCCCAGGTTCATGGCCTGTGGCAGCATAATCTGCATCATTGTGCGGAAATGCCCAGCACCGTCAATCCGGGCTGCTTCATACATTTCCTTGGGTACTGATTTAAAGGCATTCATCATCATAATCATAAACATAGCATTGGTACAACCAGGAATCAACAATGCCCATCTGGTACCAACCCAGCCCAGTGATTTTACCACCATATAGGTCGGAACCATTCCGCCACCAAATAATACAGTAAACATCAGGAACAATGTCATTGCAGTCTTCAGTTTGGTTTCTCTGCTTAATGCATATCCTGCTGTAGCGGAAATCATAAATCCAAGAGCAGTTGCTCCCACCGTATATAAGATAGAATTTCCATATCCCATCAGAACACTAGCATCCCGGAAGATGTGCTTATACCCGTCCAGATTAAGCTTACCGATTGGCAGCCATATCACCCCTTTATGCGCCATGAGCTGCCGTCCGTCGGATAACGATGCCATCAGTACATGCCACATAGGAATAACACAGACAAAAGCAATCAGGGCACAAATGATAATAATCACAACATTTGCAATTCGGTCTCCAGCACTGGGATTTTCTATCATGGTAGATTCTGGTTCTACTTTTTTCATTTTTTTATTTTTCATTTTTCTTTACCCCCTATACTTAAAACAATGATGAATCACTTGTTTTCCTGCTGATATAATTGGAACCCAGCAAGAGTATTGTTCCAACAATGGACTGGAACAGACCAGAAGCAGCTGACAGACCATAATTAGATCCAGTTGTAAAGGCCATTCGATATGTATAGGTAAAGATGGTATCGGCTACATTATAGGTGGATGGCATATAGAGGAGTAAAATATTATCAAATCCTGCGGAGAAACTGATACCTACATTTAATACAAACATCATAATAATGGTTGGCATAATACAGGGCAGCGTGATTTTAAACATTCGCTGAAATCTAGTTGCCCCATCAATCGCTGCCGCCTCATGAAGATCCCCACTAACTGTGGAAATTGCTGCCACATACATGATTGATCCCCATCCAATCCCCTGCCAGATACCCATAATCAGATAGATTACCCAAAAAACCGGTATATTTCCATTAGCAAGCCAGTTCTGATTTTCTGCATTGAATAAATGAGTCAGCAGCAAGGTAATGGGACCATCTTTGGTCAGGAATTCTTTCACCAGAGCCGCCACAACAACAGCAGCCACAAAGTTTGGCATATAGGAAAAGGTCTGAACGGTGCGTTTATATTTTTTTCTTTTTAACATGCTCAGCAGGAATGCAAAAACAATCGGCATAACAAATCCAATCGTGATTCGAAGCAACGCAATGACAACGGTATTTCGCAATGCCCGGGGAAATTCATCTGCAGTGAACAGAGTAATAAAGTTTTGTAGCCCAATCCAGTCGCTTTTAAAGAATCCTTTGTTTACCTCATAGTTTTCAAAAGCCATAACAATTCCAAACATGGGGATGTAGCTTAAAACCAAGGTATAGATAAAGGCAGGCAGAAACAGCACATAAACTGGCCAATTTCGCTTAAAATCTACTTTCCAAGTCACCTTAGGTGCAGCTATTTTTTGTTTCGCTTTCACAGCCATGGAAATCCTCCGTTCCGATTTATTATATTTTATTTAAAAGAATAAGTGTCTACATATGGCTGATACAAGTCGCTCGCCTTCTGATAATTATATTTTCCCAGCATAGTACACCAGTCGCCCCAATCCTTATCATTAAATGGATCTGTTTTTCCCTTAATCATATTTACTGCATTTACAGTCAGATATTCTAATACCTTATTACGAATATCGTCACTTGCCTTAGCATCCTCGTTGGACATATTGGTCGTTACCGCAGTTCCCTGGAAAAAGGCAGTATTTTCGTACTGAATCCATTTTTTTAGGCTGTTTTCGTAAGATTCCTCATAGCCTTGATCAACATTGCTCACCAAGGTAAGGCCCGGCATTTTTGATCCGGCTACTACATCCTTCAGATTACCACCATCATTTACTATAGTCTCTACGCGGGCATATCTGCCATCTTCCGCCAGATAATAGGAGCCTTCTTCTAATCCCCAGTTCTTATAGAGCTGGTTATCTGACTCACTTACCTGCTCTGCATTCAGACCAAGGGTTCGCATCAATGCCCCTTCTTCGGTGTAAAAAAAATCAAAATAGCTGCAAATTGTAGCAATGTCTTTATTTTCAGCGGCTTTGGTAATGTAATATGCAGTACCTGTTAAGGAAGTAGTAAACAGGCAGTCCGGAATAATATTCTGACACTCCGCCGTTCCATAAACATCATTAATCGGGTATGCACAACCATAGGAACAAATTCCCTGAGTATATTCATCACCTACATCCATCCTGCTGCCTAATTGACTTTCTATTCCAATCCATAAGCCTACCTTGCCCTGGCGAACACCGACATTATCAATTTCATAAAAAATATCTGAAGTTCTTTCATTAAATGCTTTATCCAGCCATCCTTTGTCATACCAGGTTTTCAGACACTGAAGATATGCTCGAAACTGGTCTGAATCACCGCCAAACTTAACTTTATTATTCGCATCTGCATACCACATTGGCACACCACCACCGAATGAAGAGGTCAAACCACCGTTCCAGGTAAAACCGGGATAGTACATACTGGTACTATAGGAGTCTGTAATTCCAAGGTCAGCCTGAGCCTTGGTAAAGATATCAAACATCCACTCCCAGTCACTGATATAAACTGGATCAGTACCACCACTTGGGAACACAACATCATCTTCCCAACTATCGGGGTCGTCTGGATTGGTGTAACCACCAGTAAAGGCTGCACCGGTTTGAGGGTTTGTACCATACTTTACGATCCAGTCACGTCGGTATTGTGGTCCCATGAATTGATATGGATAGGCATCAAAGGCTGCCCGGATGGAAAGAATCTTCTGAATACCATCTACCTCAGTAACTGCATTCGCTTTTACTTCTGGATGTGCTTCCAAATAAGCCTTATAATTTGGCATATATTGTTCTACATAATCGGTCAGATCCAGAATGATTCCATCTTCATACATGGTCTTGGGAGAAGCTGATATCGAACCATCCAAAATATCCGGGTAATCACCGGAGGTCATCATGGTGTTGAAGCTGTCTGTTTGCGATCCGGCTGGCGGAACCCAGAATTCAATATCCACGTTCTTATTTTCTGGTCCCCATGTTTTTTCCAGCGTGTAGGAAACCACTGGATTGTCCTTATAATCGGTATAGTAGGATGCATCTGCTCCATTATAAATCCACATAGTATATGTAGTATCATCTCCTGCTTTGCCTCCTGATTTACCACAGGCTCCAAGGGATAGTGCCATACCGGCACATAAAAGTAATGCTGCTGCACGTTTTATTTTTTTCATATTGCGCCTCCTATGAATGATAATTCACTCGTTTTATGTTTTTATTATGTCATAAGGGCTTAGAAAAAAATCTTGTAAATCCGATAGGTATTACAACAAATCCGACTACTTATACCTTTTATCCAATAATTCATCATTAACCAGAATTGTCCAGCCAGTCAGTTCGAAAGGAATCTCAAACTCTGGTACCCAGCCTTTTGGAAGGTGCAGGGTAATTTTTAAGATATGACCCTCCCCATCAGCAGACCAGTTCATGAAAATCATCCCATCCTCACACTTGGCTGACCCAGCCGCCCAATTAAGCGTTCCAGGGTTCGGATTAATTTTGACTGATTTGGTCCTTTGCATAGGCTGTCCCAGTCCTAGCACATGGTTCACCAAGAGAGCTCCCACCGCTCCATTAAATCCATGGCAACCAGAGGAACCTGCGTAGTTTTCAAATAATGTACCTGGTCCCTCCTTGATTTCTGGCAAAAAAACATCCTTTAACTCTCTGACCAATGTATTTATTTTGCCTAGGCGTGCCAATACATCAAAACGAATCAACAAGCCAATGAACAGATTAGAACGACCAAAATTGGGATCAGGGCGTTTAGCCGGACAGGTTCCCATAGCATCTGTAAAGCGTTTCAGATATGCTTTGTCATTTAAATGGAATCCACTCCATAGTTCTAAAGCGACACCACTTTCTGTGGCACAATTCAACCGTTTCAATTCACCAGTTTCATAGGAAGCGCCATCTCCTCCTCCACCGAAAATGCCCGGTGATTCATCCATTTTCTGAATGATTTGACGCATTTCATTCGCTGCTTTTTTCCACTCCGGCTCATAATAAAGCTCTGCCATTTTCTCCAGCAGGCAGACAGCAAGGCAATTAATCGGAATAGAAATGGGTTCCGTGCAAAAGCTTCGATTTGATAAGGACCAATCAACAAACTGGTTTTTAAGTCCTTCTAAAAGCCCGCTCTCACCACGCAGCGTAAGCAATCCTTCCACAAAACGGCAGACCCTCTCTTGGCATTTTAAAATAAATTCTTTATCGCCAGAACGATTATAATAATCCGCAAGCTCCGTTAAAAGCCAGAACGACCAGTTGGAAATCCCCGGATCTGATGAATCAGTTTTACATCCGGGATAAACCTCAGGAAAGAAGCTATGCCACATTACATCCGGGTCAGTTAACATAAAGTTTTCAATAAAATCCTTTTCCACTGATAAATCACCAAACATTTGCCATGCACCATGGGATGCAAACTGGGAGTCACACAACCAGCCTCCTCTTTCCCGTTGGGGACAATCCATAAATATATCTAGGGTATTTAGCCGTAGTGTTCTTCTCGCGGCCTCGTAAATCATATTTAACTCACCATCATTGCATTGAAAAAAGCAATTGTTATCATCTGGATAGGTGTACTCCAAAAGGCACAGATTATCCACCCTGATTTCTCCCTGGGTACGAAAAATCAATTTGATATATCGAACCAGCTTTGGCTCAAAGGTTGTTAAATGATACTGTCCCTTTTTCAAATAATATCTGGTTACATACGTATTCGCCTTTACCATCCCGTTTGGTTCCATATAATCCGAATTGACAATATCCAAAATACCGTCTTTTTCCATTTCCAGGGTAAGGTCAATAAATCCCAATTCTGATTTTGGAAGGCTCCATGTTAGCGCAGCCGGATGCTTGCCTGGGCAGATGATTTCTGTTTTTCTACCTCTTTTGTTTTGAAGACACTGAAAGGTGCCAGTAAATGGACAATTTTGCTCTTTACTTATAACCTCCAGAAACTGGTTTTCTTTCGGAATCATGTCATACCATTTTGGGTTAAACATTTTTGCAAGAATTATATTTTCTTCTGTGTCTTCATAATGTCCGGGTATAACATCATTTAGGTGTGTCAGAAAACCCATGGGAATTACATCATAAGTAGCATAAGGAGCCCGCCGTTTCAAATAGGTTACTGAACTTGTTGCCCGCACTGGTGTCTTCATTTCTTCCTGCTCCTGGGTCAGCCATTGAAAACTGTGGGGATTTAAGTCATAAACCTCAATAATTCCCCGACTGTGGCTCATGGTTTCCACAAGGGATCGGCGATATGATAGCTCCATGCATTTCCACTCACTCTCCCCTGTTGCAGACAGTAAGTTTCCTTCCTGATCGGTGATTTCTGCTGTAAGCATTCCTGACTCCAGAGTACAATCATTGCTATAACGTTCTGGTTTATTAAGAGCGACCACTTCAATTGCAATTTTAAGTTTTCCTCTTGCATCTACTTCTATTTCATCTACTCTGGAATATTGACTGGCTGTTCTGGCTGGACCGCTGGCTCTCATACTGCCATTAATATAAAGGCGATAATAGGAGCGAGCAGCGATTGCCAGCTTTATGTTGTTATTTTCAGATACTTGAATTTCTGTGTAGAATCCTACAAATTGATTGTATTCATTCTTTAAAGAATCACACCATATCGAAACAGCTTTTTGAAATTGATACATTCATTTTCCTCCATAAATCTTCATTCTACTGACTTTAAACTAATACCTCATCAAATCATCCGATTCTGTATGTTCCACATACTCAAACCAATCAAAATCCGCATATTTACTGCCACTGCACATATCCTGGCAACATATGCCCACAAAAGCTCCTGTAAAGGTTCCCTCCTTACAGAATTCATCTGATAATGTGCTGGCATCCATAACAGGACCCAGTTTCATCCATTTGTTCTCATCCTTAGAATAAAAGAATTGTAAAGAATCATATTGGACAACTACCCGAAGATAAACCTTCTCCCAGCCTTCAATGCTTACCTCTGCAGATGGCATAGTAAAGGAATCATTTTGTGATGCTAAAATGCCGATGCACTTTCCAAGTTCTTCATCATGGCTCACTCTGAGATAATAGTAGTTCTGCCTGTCATAAATACAAATTAGTCCAGCCATGTGCTGGAAATTATCTGGTTCAAATTCCATACAGGTAGTAGCGGTATAACAAAAAGCTTGTTGCCTTCTGGCAATTAAGCTCTGTCTGTGTCTGCTGCTTAAAGATTCCTTTCCAAACAACCTGAGGTATCCCGGTCTCTCTTTTAAAGACATCATATCCTCCCCTAAAGGTATCCTTAAGGATGCAAAATGCAGATTTAGTTGTTCGCGGTCAAAATTATCTCTTGCTGGTTCTTCCTCCCACTTATGCTCCGGAAGGTTTGGTGCCGGCACCTGAAGTTGTGGTTGATTTGCGCCTGCACTCATTCTAAACCATCCATCCTCTGTCCAATGCATTTTCTGAATGGCAGTTTCTCTTCCAAGAATACATCGCCCTGTCGTTGGCAGTGGTCTGCCACACAGATGAACCATATACCATTCACCGCCCTGGGTTTCTACCATACTGGCATGTCCTGCCTTTTGCAATGGTAAGAAGGGATTGTTCCTGGATGTCAGAATCGGATTCTCCGGATCTATTTCATATGCTCCGTCAATTTGCCTAGATCTTGCCATCGTTACTGCATGGTGAATTTCCGTTCCCCCTTCTGCACACATCAGATAATAGTATCCATTACGCTTATATAGATGGGGACCCTCAGTCAATCCTAGGGAAGAACCTTTAAAAATATTTTTAGGTTTACCAATTAATTTCTTATCTTCAACCGAATATTCCTGAAGCACAATTCCTGCAAAAGGATTTTTATCCAGTCTGCCATCCCATAGCATATTTAAGAGCCACTTTCTTCCATCATCGTCATGGTATAGAGAAGGATCAAACCCACTGCTGTTAAGATACACCGGATCCGACCACTCTCCACTGATATCACCAGTAGTTACAAGATAATTATGAACATCTTTGAATCCTCGTCCATCAAGAGATTTCACATCCGTATAAATCAAATAATTAACACCGTCATGATAGCTTAGACACGGTGCCCAGATGCCGCCAGAACATGGGTTTCCCATCATATTAAGTTGAGAAACTCTATTTAACGGATGCGCAATCAATTTCCAGTTACACAAATCCTTGGAATGATGAATCTGAACCCCTGGAAACCATTCAAAGGTTGATGTTGCAATGTAATAGTCATCTCCTACTCTTAAAATACTAGGATCCGGATTAAATCCGGGTAATATTGGATTCGTTATATGTCTCATAGATGCACCTCATAAATATTTTTGTTGTATAATTTTCTAAAAATAGAGCCTCTTCCTCTTCTAAGCTTTTTTACTCCATACTAGAAATACAGCCCGATATGCTTCAATAAAAAAGTTTTCTTCTTTCCGCAACTTCCTAGCAACTCCATCCTCTGGATCCCAAAGGAAAATTGGCTGCTGTTCTATATGCCAGCAAACCTCTGCACAATCTGGTGTATTGTTTACCACGAAATAAATAATCTCGTCCTCTTTTTCAAATCTGGCTTTCAATAACCCTGTTTTCTTTCCAATAATTGAAAGTTCCAGCTCCTTTTTTTGATTTTCCAGATAATGTAGAATATAATCAACAGAATGAGCCACAAAATAATCATTTTCTCTACACTTTGTATTTAATAATGACTCCTCCCGAAAATCGTAGAAAGCAAACGGTATCTTCTCTCCTGTATGGTATTGTGGAATCTGATCAACGAATAATACCTGTACTCCTGCATACTGGAGCTTTTTCAAGCTTTCCAACACTTCAATACGAATGATGTCCATAGTAGGAAGAATCACAGTTTTTACAATATTCCCAGAAATAACTGGCTTTCCTCTCATGATGCTTTCCGCAGCAAGTTCCAAATCATGTGCATCTGCAAAGAGGTAATCAAATCCATTTTCATAAATCAATCTTGTTACTGCTGTAAGTGACTGATCAGTGGCAGAAGAATCTGCCGAAATAGCACTATGACTTGGCTTGGTCTTCGCCTGAACATCCTCAATTGCATAGTATACGAAGGTATGACAAGTTTCTCTTGTCTGATCCAGCATATAGCCAAGACGTCCGACATATTCATTTAGCTGGTTAGCTTCTTTCTGTTTCAGATAGCCTGAGTAATTTTTCAGCTTCTCTGGTGCATAAGAAGCAAAATCTGGTGCAAAATAAGAATTGATGCAGCGACAACCCCCAAGATAGAGCAAATTAATTATTCCACAACTATAATCAAAGGGATTGACATTAAAATGTTCCATATCAATAAATGGGCATAATTCTGTCATTATACCATTAGTATTGTTCTTTCTTGCTGCCATTTGTGCAAATTTTACGGTATTATAATTATAAATTTCAGGATAGGAAGCTAACACATCCACTCCGGGATAATCGGTTGCCTCAAGCACTTTCATATAATTACCATAATAAATTACATGTGCCTGCATGGATTCCTCTCCCAGATAATGACCTGAGAATCTTCCACCATGTGTTCTGCACCACTGAGAAATTTGCCCTACATAAGCATCTGCAATCATTTCTCCAATCAATTCATAAAAATGAATCCTCACCTGATACCCATTGCTTCTCCCTTCAAAAATCAATGGCAGATGCGGTAAAATAGAATACCCATATTTTCCTTCAAAAGCTTCCAGTAATCCGTCCACCCAAGGAGCAAGAGCATATGGCCATGTTTCATCTCCATGCAGATATCCTACTTGAAGGCTGGGTTCATCCGTAAATACAGCTTCCGCACTTTGATATGCATCTGGAATTTCCCTTACAATCGGTTCATAGCATACGTCCAGAAAACGTTTCACTGCCTTGTGGTCTAAAATATTAATATATCTACTATGAGAACAGACATTGTGAGTCAGATGTGACCCTTCATAGGCTGCCTTAACACAGAATACAAAAAACACTTCATTTGCAGCAAGATCGCAAGAACAGTGTGTTCTCGTAAATGGTATCGGCTCCATCTTGTCAAATTGGATAATACTTGAATTTAGCTGTGTACAATCAATTGGATATTTTGCCGCCCATATGATTTTATCTGACTCATCATCAAGCTGAAATTCAGAATATTTGGATTCGTAGGCAATCCTACGATACATATAAAAACCTTTTGCCTCCAATTCCCTATGATCTTTCAGCGTTTGCCCTCCTGCATATCCAGAAGGATAGCCTTTTTCATCATAAATCCAGTAATCTAGCTTATTTTCTTTTAGCGTATCCAAAATTTCTGCAAATTTTATCAGATTTTCCCTGTTCCCTGTATAACCCTTATAGGTTGGTGGATTGGTTGCTACTCCTCCATATCCATATGTTTTCACTGCTTCTGTCAATAAACCCACATCTTGTGACCAATCATGCAGGATTGTTTTCATGCGATATTTTAACATTGGGTTTTTAAACTCTTCTTGGTTCACTTTTTCCTCCAGTTTTATTATTTTACTGCAAATACAGTATAACTTTCTTTATTATGCCATATTTGTTTTATAAAATATCTTAATAATCCGCTTTATAATATCAGAAATCCGACCAAAATATACGTTATCCTATTCCTTTACCCCCCCCAAAGTAATTCCTTTTACCAGATACCTCTGAAAAAATGGATAAATAATGATTATTGGTATAATTCCAACCACAGCAATCGCCATGCGAATAGTAGTCGATGGCATTTGTACATTTACGGCTAAAGCAGAACTACTAGTAGCCGCTGCAGCGATGGCACGAATATCATCGCTTATATTATTCAATACAATTTGGATGGTGTAATATTTTGATCCCCCTCTCGCAGATAAATAGTACAATCCATTTTGCCAGTCATTCCAATAGTTCAGTGCCGTCATCAAGCCAATCGTAGCAATAATTGGTTTGCTTAGTGGTATGATAATGGAGGTTAGAATCCGAACCACTCCAGCACCATCTATTCTTGCCGCTTCTTCCAAACTAATTGGAATACTGTTAATAAAATAATTTCTTATTAAAATTATATTAAATGCATTCATCATCATATTGGGTACAATTAATGCCCAGATGCTATCCTTAATTCCCCAGATTTTTATATAGCAGTAATAGGTAGACACCAGACCTCCATTAAAAAGCATTGTAAAAATCAACAGGAAACTGATAATCTTCATTCCTGGTACCCACTGCTTACTGATTCCATATGCAAATAATACACTAATGAAAAGACATGTCGCAGTTCCTAACACAGTAACAATAATAGTCATCAAATATGCATGCCCAATGGTTTCCCATTTCATTGTTATGTATTTATATGCAGTCAAACTCCATTCCTTTGGAAAAAAGGAAAAACCATTCACCGATGCCCAGTTATTATCAGTAAAAGATGCAAGAATCAAAAGAATAAACGGTAAAATTGCAATAATCGTTGCCATTACACATATGGCATTGGTAATAATTTGTGTTCCCAGGTGCTCTCTCGTTTTCATAGGTTCCTCCTCTAAAATAATGCACTGCTTGCCTGATACTTTTTCACCGCCTTATTTGCAATCAAAATCAGGATGAATCCACAAATAGACTGATAAACGCTAGCAGCCCCAGACATTGCATAATCCGCATTTTTCATTAATGCCTGATAAACATACACATCAATCGTTCTGGTAAATTCGTACAAAGGACCGCTGTTTCTTGTAACCTGATAGAATAATCCAAAATCAGAACGGAATACCTGCCCAACACTTAGGATAAACAGAGTAATGACCGTAGGCTTTAATAATGGAAGCGTAATATACTTGATCTGCTTCCATTTGGATGCCCCATCAATCCGCGCTGCTTCAAAATAATCCTGACTGATTCCCACGATAGTAGAAAAATATATAATCATACTGTATCCTACATTTTTCCATGTATTAACAATGATAAGTATAATCGGCCAGTAAGTCTTATCCTGATACCAGCTAACCGGTTTTAGTCCAATGGCTGGAAATAGAGTCTTATTTAGAAATCCATTTTCACTGGACAAAAAGGCGTATGCTAAATAGCTGATTACAACCCAACTCATTAAGTATGGAAGTAAAATAAGAACTTGATATACTTTAGAGGAATTTTTTGACTGTACCTCATTAATACAGATTGCAAGCAAGATTGCACAAATAGTTCCAATTACAAAAAATAATATGTTGTAACCGATTGTATTTCGGGTGATAGACCAAGCATCCTTTGTGCCAAATAGAAATCGAAAATTGTTAAGTCCACTCCAATCACTTCCGAAAATACCTTTGCTGTAATTCATTTTTTTAAAAGCAATGATAATTCCAAACATCGGCAAGTAATTATTAATAATTAAATAGATTAATCCAGGCAGCACCATAAAATAGAAAGGCAATATTTTTTTAAGGCCTATTTTTTTCTTTGCTTTCGGTAACTTACTTTTCCCTGTCATGTTTTCTTTCACCCTTTCCACTATAAAAAATGAAACTGCTGCCACTATTACAAGTTGCAGCAGTCTCTTCATCATGTTGTCCTGTCCTACTTATTTACTTGCTGCCCATGCATCAAGCTGTTTCTGATTTTCTGCAATAGCTTTATCAATACCTGCTGCTTTTAATGCAGCAATAAATTCTGGCAGAGCTTTATCTGGATCCAGTGAACCAGCATTAAAGCTATAACAGTACTGTGCCATTACCGTTTCGACAGCAGCAATTTCAGCACTCACACTATCCGATTTAAAACTGTATCCCATGGCTGGCGAATATCTTGTCTTTGGCAAAGCGTCTTGATATGCGATTATTTTTTTACTATAATCAATATCCGCTGGATAAACAGCTGGTAGTGTCAAACGGTTACCCCAAAGCCCATATACATTACTATATGGTAATTGGGTAATATCATCTGCCAAATACTTGATAACCTGATACTCACCGCTTTCTTCCACTACTTCGTACTCTTCCCCTTCAAAACCATATTGAATCAAAGTTCCTGCAGCGTTGTTAGTAAGTACATATGCAATTGCTTCTACTGCTTTTCCCGGATTTGCCGAGGTAATCGGAACGTTCCAGTTTACCGCTGAACCACCATTTAACTTAACATATCCATCAACCGTACGGAACTGTACAACTTCCTGTCCCCATGAGGAGTTGGTGGCTAGCATACCGCTATCTGGTTCACAATAAGCAAAGCTTCCCAGGTAATTTGCTTCCATTGCTCTGTTTGAATAGTCGGTATCTACTGACGCATCTGGCGCAATATATCCTTTCTGAGCCCAGTCATACATCATTTCACAGAACGCTTTATATTCTTCTGTTTCAAAATAATTATATACAGTCAAATCTTGAAAGCTTCTATTCAGCATTAATACTCCAGCAGAAAAGCTTCCTGATAGTGGGTCATATTCTTGATAACTATAATTGAGCGGTTCATATGTATTATTCCAAGGTGTAGTCATATAGAAGTTCTCGCCTTCACCTGCCTTGACGATTGCAAACATCTCTTCTAATTCCTTCAGGGTATAAATTTTATTATCGTCCTGCTCAAATCCATATTTATCACAGTACTCTTTTTTCATATTGTAACCATAGGTTTGATATACTTTATTTACACAAGATGGAAGTGAGTACAGCTTACCATCATAATAGTTTCCGCTGATCCAATCGGCCTGAATATTGCTGCCATACTCAGCCAAATATTCATCCAGTGGTAAAATCAAGCCATCTTCCACCAAGTTTCCAACACTGGTAAATGCGGTCAGAGAAACATCCAACTGTTCTCCTGATGATATCATCAAAGTGGCATCCTGTTGGGAAGTCATCAAATCAGTAGGAACAAAAGTTACATGTACACCAATGTCCTTTTCCATCATCTCATTCAGTGCATCTTCCATCCGGTAAAAACCTTCTGTCACTTCACTGATTGCTGGATATTGCCAAAAAATTTCAACAATCTCACCAGCGTCATTTGATGAAGTATCATCTTTGGTCTGAGCAGGTGCATCCGTACTATCAGCACCTGTCACAGGCGAATCTGAGTCTTTGCCTCCGCCACAACCTGACAATGTTGTCAAGGCAAAAACGAGGCATAATGTTAACATTAATACTTTTTTCATAGATCATTTCCTCCTTAAATTTTATTACACCTCTATTATAAAATTCGGATGTCTCAAGCACCATATTTAAAGTAAACTGTTACCTACCCAAAATAAACTTTCAATGATTCATCTCATTATACTGGGAAGGTGAACAGCCAAAGTATTTCTTAAACATGGTATTAAAATTGGCGTAGCTCTTATATCCCACCAGTTCTGACACCACACTGGCACTCAGATGTTGTGTCTTCAACAGGTCTGCTGCCATCTTCATCCGCTCAGAGATAATATACTGCCCAACAGATACTCCCTTATCCCTTTTGAATATGCGGTTTAAATAAACAGGATGTAAAAAAAGCTTATCAGCAACTTCATTCACAGATAGGGTTTCGCTGGACAAATCCTCAACAATATAGCTTATGGCAGCCTCAACTAACTCTTCCTGTTTCTTCTGTCCAAAGTTTTCCGTTGCCAGGTCAATCTTTTCCTTCACTGCATGCTTACCATAGTCCTGATAACGCACCGACTCTTGTTTTTCTTTAATCCGGTTGACTACCTTTAAAACAGCAGCTCCTATATCTTCATACATGGCAGGAATCAGCAAATAGTCCTGACAGCCGAGCTGGATTGCTTCCTTTGCATATTCAAAACTGGCATGACAGGTCAAGAAAATACATTCAATCTCTTTATTGTTTTCCCTTACCCAACGAAGCACTGCAATACCATTTTCGCCAGGCATTTCGATATCACAGAGCATCAAATCAATCGGATTTTTCTGAATACAGGTTTTTGCCTCTTCTGCGCAATAAGCCGTAAAAACCTCATCAATCCCATACTGCTCCCAGGGAATATCCATTTTCATTGTTTCTACTGTAATAATTGCATCATTCACCAATAATAGTTTCATCCTCTACCTCCAGGTTATATGGAAATTGAACCGTTACAGAAGTTCTCATGCCCTGCTCTGACATAATTTCAATGGTTGCATCTGATCCATAAAAATGCTTTAGCCTCCTCATAGAATTTAATAAACCAATACCAGAATTGATATTTTCCAACTCCATCCCGCCTTGGAGAATCCTCCGGCACTTCTCCAAGGTTTTCTTATCCATGCCATTGCCGTCATCCGTAATGGTAAATGTCACCTTTTTATCCTGGTACTTTCCTATCACCCCAATATGGAGCATTGTTCCCTGCTTAACTCCATATTTCACAGCGTTTTCTATGAAATTATGAATCAAGAGCGGTGGAACACGTGTAAAGCGGATTTTCGGGTCGATATCATAGCTTGCCGTCACATTTCCCGAATAATTAATGGACACCATCTTTATATATCCCTCAATTAGTTTTAACTCCTTCGGAAAAAGCTCTAAGTCCTTTTCACTGCGAAAAATATAGCGAAAATATTCCGAAAGATATATGATAATTTGTTGGATTGCAATAATTTCTTTCCGTTGTGCCAGAGTATAGATCAAGTTAAAGGTATTTAACAGGAAATGGGGACGAATCTGTAGCTGCAGGTTACGCAGCTCCATCTTCTGCCTGGCAATTTCCTTTTCATAACCTTCAATCCTTAAGTTTTTTAAATTTTCTGCCATCTGATTAAAGGATTGGTAGGCTTCTGTGTACTCTACGGAATTAGCCTTTTCGCCAATCCTGAAATCCTGATTGCCTTTTTGTATTTGTCGATGCGCCTGATTTACCTTATTGAGCGGTTTGATTAAAAGGATTCTTAGGAATATAAATAATGCGGGTATTAATGTCAGATACAAAAATGCCATAATCTGCAATGCTCTTACATAGTTGGATATTCCTCCCACAATCTCATTTTTCTTAATACTGATTACTAAATGGATTTTCTTAAAACCAGAAGAAACCATAAGCCATTCATCGGAGTTTTGAAGTACCAGATCCTCTGTAAAGTTAATCGAATAATCCATATAATTTATCCTCTTTTCTAGTTCTTTTTTTAATGCATTCAAATTAAACCAGCCGCCATAGATGACATCCTTTTGCTCCACAATAAAAAAAAGATATTTGTAAGAATTAAATTCATAAATATGCCATCCCGTTTTGTCTCCACACACTAGCTGATCTGATATAAATCCATCAATGGAGCGGTATAGCTCATTGCTGTCAATTGGATTTTCATCATAAACGACAGCATCTTTCACCTTCTTCATATAATAGAAGTATCCATCCCCGCCATCTGTTATACTCCCCATATCTCTCAAGCTATAATAAAATCTCTGTTTAGAACTTTGATACTTATAATTATCCTCTTGCTGAAGTTTCATTTGGATACAGTCTGGATTTTTAGTCAGGAAATAGTATAATAATGTTTGCGTGTTAGACATACGAGATTCAACTTCTGACACGAAGGTATCAGCAAGCGTTTGGGCGGTCATTTTATTTTGGTTAATCATCGTGTCGATGACCTTTTCATTTGCTATGATAGCAAGAACATTTAGGGGTAAAACTAAAATTACTATGATTAAGATAACCTTAGTGGATATGGAATTGAATAATTGGCTCATTCTTCTTTTCATATTGCCCTCGCTCTTTTCATATTATGATATAAATTTATTATCTCACAAATACTCCTTTCAAAAATCCAGTAAATCCGATAGGTCGTACAACAAATCCGACTTTTTTCAAACAAATTCTTCTGTAGTGATAAATAAATGCAAAAAAGTGGAAGTGTATAATTACACTCCCACAAAGTTAGCAAGTTTCCTTTTTTGTTTTGTCACCTTTTTATTCTTTTTTAAAAATCCACTTCATGATGGGAAAAAACACCCAAAAAGAAATCCCGCAATTAATTAGCATGGTAAGCACATCCGCAAATATTGTTCCAGTAGATTCACCGAACTTCTTCATCATCAAATGATAAACCGGTACTTTATATAATCCCTGCAGTGCAGCTGCTCCTACGGTAATAATAAGGTATGCCAGGATATACCACCCTGCCGCCTTCCATACATTACTGGTCGATTTAAAGGTGACCTTTCTTTGACTGATAAAATTAATCACTTGTGCAATAGCCATGGTAATTTCCACTGCCAGAAAATAAGCCAGCCCACCTCCACCGCCGGAAGCAATTGTTCCGGCGGCATAATCAAAAACATAATACGGACTTCCATTTATATTTTTCCCTACTTGAAGCAATTGAAAATCAGTATGTACAAGTGTAGTCATTCCAAATAGATTTTTAAAAATTGGCATCAATATCATTTGTAGTATTGTTACCCCATTACAGATAATAAAAAATAATAAAAACTGCGCCAGCCCTGGATGCTTTTTTTTCCACACTTCCCATGTTCTTTGAATGGCTTCCATTATAATTATGACTCCTTTAATGCATTCTGTTCCGCTTTTCGCTGGCGGTTCATTTCTTTTCTGGCCTCTCTTGTGGCTTTCTTGCCAAACCACAGGAGCCTTGTAAACTGCGCAAATGCCAGCACTAGCAGAATTTCCAGCAGGACAATTCCGATTCTCCAGTATTTCCATGTCGGGGTAATATCTTTGATTTGTGTATCAGCAGATATTCCATTCATTGCGTTGCTATTAACTATTGCATAGATGATTCGATGTGCTGCTGTTCTTATGGACGCTTTTTCATCCGATGATAATTCATCAGCATTTTGCCTCCACATCATCCCATTAAGATTCAGCCACAAATCAGTACCCGCTGCCAGACCTTGGTTAATCTCACTGTAGCCGAATACTGGGAAGGATGCCTGATCAGTCATTGCAACTCCTTTAAATCCCCACTCTTCCCGAAGTACATTGGTCATCAAACCTTTATGTGCACCGCTCCATACCGGTCCGATGCGGTTCATACTGGTCATTACTCCATTTACGTTTCCTTCTCTGACACTATTCTCAAAACCTTTTAAATAAATTTCCCGAATACTCTGCTCATTTGCAAAGGTTAAAACACCAACACGGTTACATTCCTGATCATTTACAGCAAAATGCTTCATCATGACGATTACACCTTTTTCCACGGCTGGTTGAATTTCTGCTGCTGCCATTTTTCCTGAGATGAAGCCATCTTCGGAATAGTATTCAAAATTTCTGCCACTAAACGGTGATCTGTGAATATTCATTGCTGGTGCATACCAGATTGGAACGTCCAGATAAATGCTGTCTTCACCGATCAGTCTCCCCATTTCTGCTGCGAGTTGGACATTCCAAGTTGACGCGATTACAACTTCCGGTGGGTATGCCAATCCTGAAGCCCCTCCCATCAATGTACTGGTAATCCCGGCTGGTCCATCTTTCGCCCATGTTCCCGGCAGATTGATTGATTTCACCGGAATGGTCGCATATCCTCCCAATCTTACTAAATCATACATTTCTTGATTTGATAGTTGGCTAAGTAATGCTTCAAACCTAGGATCATCATAGTCCGCACCAATTAAATCCACTGCGGATAAAACTCCATATGCTTCATTGGTCACACCCTGGGCACTGGTTCCAGCACCGGTTCCGGAGACATTCTTTATTTCCGTTTCTGCAATTAATTCTGCTGACATTTCCCAACTGCCATCCTGATATAAAGCTGGCCATGTACCCGACCAGTCACTTCGGCTTAAATAAGTAAATTGGGCATCATAATTGGCTATATCTGCATTATCAAATTGATTCATAATGGCTGAATCACTATCTGAAACGGCGTATGTTATGGAATCAAAATCTGTCTGGGTATAGTTAGAAACAAATGCTGGACTGCCTCCATTATCCATACCGTCTGAAACGGTTCTGCCTTTTGCCGACAGGATATTATTTACTGCATCATGTGCATTTTTAGCGGCAGTCAGATAATATTCTCCTACATCAACAATATACGTACCCATTCCATAGGCATCATAGCTTTTCATTTCTTCTTTGGCTACTGCAATGGTGATGCTCTGGCTCTCGCCTGGTTCCAGTTCTTTTGTTTTTCCAAAGCCAGCTAATGAGACAGAAGCTTTTTCAATCTTATTTTCAACATCATATTGTGTGTAAGGTGTCTGCATATACACTTCCACCACATCTTTTCCGCTTACGCTTCCCGTATTCGTCACCATTATTGATATTTCAAAAGAATCTTCCTTTTCAATCATTTGATAATCAGACCATGCAAACTCGGTATAGGAAAGACCATATCCAAATGGGAACTGTACTTGTTTACCATACTCAAACTGTTTGCTGTCTTCATTCCCCAGGACGACATCCTCATATCTGGTTTCATAGTACTTATATCCCACGTAAATACCTTCTGCGTAGACCATATACTTATTGGCAGCCGCCACAGTGGTGTTGGTGATTGTATAATCTCCAAAGTTCGCCATAGCTGGAGAACTGAACGCATCATATGCATAGGTGTCAACCAGACGACCGGAAGGATTTACGGTACCATTCAAAATATCTCCAACCGCATATGCACCAGTTTCGCCAAGGGCACCAATCCACAGACATGCATCTACAGCGAACTCATTTATAAAACCAAGTTCCATTGCATTATTAGAATTTAAAACAACAATTACCTGCTGGAAATTATCACATACTTCGCTCAGTAAATCATGCTCTTCTTTTGTTAGTTCCAGATAATGAGTACCTTCGGTGTTGGTATTTTCCGTTAAATCTGCACTTTCTCCGCCAGATCGACCAAGAACAACTACTGCCGCATCACTATACTCCTGATAACTCTCACGGACTTCATCGGTATATTGCTCAATTGGTACTTCATTGACTGTAAAGGAACCATTTCCGGCTGCATCTTTTACCTGCTTTCGATATGTCGATCCAGCACCTGACTGATAGAACTTCAAGAGGACAGGATTCATTTCAAATCCGGCTCTTTTAAGTGATTGTTCCAACGTTGCTGCTTTTGCTCCATCAACCGAGCCTGCACCAGTACCACCATAAACTAAATCGACGCTATCCTGTCCAAAAACTGAAATTCGCGCCGCTTTTTTCAGTGGCAAGGTATTCTCTTCATTTTTTAATAAGACAATCCCTTCTGCCACAATTTGCTCACAAATTTTTTCTTCATAGGAAATCAATTCTTCCTGAGAAGAATACTCCTGCTCATAATAATGAATATCTTCGCCACCTACGGTCTTATACATATCATGCCCCAGAAATATACAAAGAGTCTGACTGAACATGATACTTAAGACAAGAGTTGCCACGGTTATAATTACCAGCAAAACACAGAGAAACCCTGTCAGCGTTCCCGTAAAACCCCGTAATATTCTAATGCCTTTTTTGTCTGTCTGTTTCATAACTTCTCCTTTTCTTATCCTTTTCACCCTAATGTGAAGGATATAAAATCAACATATCCGTTTCCCATATATTGAAAATACAGCGGCTTTACACCCGGCTGTATACCGCTGACCGATGCACCTGCTTTCACCTGTTTACGCTGTACACAAATTGGAATTTTGGTAATAATTTGTGTGAATTCCTTGTCCTCCGCAACAATCATATCACCATCTGCTTCTCCCCGAACTTCTACCTGAATATGCGATATTTCTTTTAAATCAAAATATTTGAACCCGGCAACCGCCCCATTCTCCATGTTGGCAATATACTGTTTCGCATCCGCTTTTCCATCTTTTTTATCTTGGGTAAAATACGGGTGGGATCCCAGCTTTGTTCGCGGGCTTTTACCATCGTATCTTCCCGCTCCTGTTCCCCACCAGAGGTTACATGCAATTCTTGCCTGATAGGTTCCCTTCCCTTGCAAAGGACCTCCATTCAACCCGCAGCTTGTCATTTCCACCTGTTGAAAGCTGCCATCTGGATTCATCGTCAGCTCTTCTGCACAGGCCTGCCTTGCATAAGAACTGCGGTTGGTGTGCCGATGGTAAAAGATATAATATTTTCCCTTTAACTCAAGCAGTCCGCCATGATTATTGCCCAGATAATTAACAGCTTGTGATTCCTCGTCATTCCCATTCAGAAAGACATCCCCATTACTGATCAGTGTACCGCCAAAGGTAAATCCCCCATTGGGCTTATCGCTGACTGCGTAGCATAGCTCATGATTGTGCCGTGATGAATAAACAAAATAGTAAGTGCCACCGTATTTACGCATCGAACTGGCCTCAAAGAATTCATGGTTTAGATATGCCCCCTTCCCTTCTTTGGGGAACAGCAGCTGGGGTGAGTTTCTGATGGTCACCATATCCGGCTCCAGCTCCAGCACATATCCACCTTCAAAGCGAAGCTGTTTTCCTCCCGTCACAATGGCCGGAACCGGAACATAGAATCCGGAATAGAGGTAAATCTTGCCATCATCATCCACAAAAACTCCCGGGTCGAACGGAAAAGGGTCATTTTCTTTCCGCCCCCAAACAGTTCCATCCGGATAGTGTATATGATCATGGAACTGAAAGGGTCCAATCGGACTCTCACTCACCGCAACTCCCATAATTCCCATAACATCAAAAGCGTAGTATAGATAATAACGCCCATCCGTTCCACAGGTTACATCTGGAGCAAACAAAAGTCTGAGTCCCAGCTTGTTTTTCGGATCCTGCTTCTTACGGTAAATTACGCCTTCGTATTTCCAAGCACTGAGATCGTCCACCGGTGCCGACCAACAGACATAATCATTCACGCAGAAAATGGGTGCTCCAAATCGGTCATGAGACCCATACACATATACCCTGTCACCAAAAACATAAGGCTCACCGTCTGGTATATACTCATTCTCGGGAAGATATGGATTAAAAGCCTGTCCTTTCATACACTCCTCCTTGCATCTTTGTTTTTTAGATATCTTCATTGTAGCATAACCTTTTCTACTATGAATCCCTATTGCATAAACAGTACTGTTAATGCACAAACGGTAAATTTATACTTCATTGAATTATCTGTGGAATCAGTATCTTTAATTCAAACCAATTATCCTTGGCGTTAACGGTAATGGAGCCATTATATTTTTGTGCCGAATACTGTATGCTCTTAATCCCAAATCCATGGTATTCCTTATCCGCTTTGGTTGTAACCGGCAAATCATCTTTATATTCCAGTTGCCCATCAAAGTAATTTTCAATGCGAATCAAAACAAAATTATGAAGCTCCGAAACCGAAACATGGATTAGTCTTCTTTCTTCATACGCAATTTGCAGCTCACATTCGATTGCATTATCTAATGCATTTCCAAAAATGGTACAAATATCCATAACATATAAGAAATTCAGCAATGAACCATCCGCAACGCAGGTAAGCGTGATGTTATGTCTGGCACAATAAAGACTTTTTGTTGTTAACACCGTATCTAACACCGCATTGCCCGTTTTATACTGGGCTTCATAATCCTTAATGCCCTGCTCCATTTCATCCAGATATGCTTCTCGTTTATCCGGATTGCTTTCACTGCGCAGCACCGTTATCTGATGTTTTAAGTCATGATACTTATGATTAATCATTTCGATACTTTCTTTTGACTGTCGGTATTGTGCATATTGTGCCTGCAAAATGTTATGAATTGTATCAAGTTCGGTTTTCATGTGGTATTCACAACGCTGAATATGATATGCATAGAGGAAGGCGAACCCTCCCAAGCCAATCAGTGTCCGGATATTGAACACTTCCGTTGCAAAGGGACTGCTGAATGGGGTATGCGAATACACATAGCTTAAGTTGCTCATGATAAATGTTGTCATACCGATAGCAATTGCCGACCAGAGTTCTTTTAATGTAACATTCAACGGGTTATTGCTCAGTTCCTTTTTATCCTGCCAAATCTCCAATAAATAAACGCCACCATAAATCATCCCATAGATCAGTACTACAAATAAAGTACGAAACCATATCGGATCAAATTTATACTTATCGGAGAAAAAATAATATAGCTGCCATTCTAATGAAGCGGCTAATTCAGCCAGTACAAAAGCCCTGACCAGCCAATAGCCAGCTGTTATTTTTGAAAAATCACAGCAAGTCCATATGGCGATAAACATAATTGCTAACGCAACTATCATTCCTGGAATCCAAAGCAAGGTTGGGATAACTCCAATGACTATCTGCACAAACACCAGCATTCCCAGTAACACAGATAACACCATTCCATCTTTTTTACATATCTTGCTTTTATTGCATAAAACAATATACAGTACACATGCAAGCCATTCTGCAAGTGCCGTATATACTTTGGGAATGTCCGGAATGGCACCTACAAAATTCATTTGATAACCTCCCCCACATAGTTAGTTAATGCTTTCTGAAACTCACTTTTCCTGTTCCTGCTAATTAGTAATTTACTGTCACATACAATTGCATATCCTTCCTGGATACCCTTTACATGTGCTAAGTTCACCAAATAACCTTTATTACATCGGAAAAAGTTTTCACCTTTTAACTTTTCCTCGATTTCTTTCATAGAATTGCATGTGGATTCATATTGCTCATGTACGGTATGATAAATCAAGCGATGTCCCTGACTTTCAATCCAGTATATATCTGAAATCGGAATGCGACTGACACTGTTCTTGGCATTAATCGTCATATACTCCTTTACCCGCTTCTTCATACGCGCAATTGCCCGTCCCAGCCGCTGCGTAAACGCAAAGTATGACACTGGTTTCAATACATAGTCCAACGCATCTACCGCGTATCCCTGGATTGCGTATTGAGCCATATTGGTAATGAAAATAATGATGACCTCATGATCCACCTTGCGAATCTGCTCTGCAGTCGTCATACCATCCATGAAACGCATTTCGATATCCATTAGGATAATATCAAACTCTCCGCGATAGTTTTCAACAATCTCATCGCCATCGGAAAACAGCATTATCTGAAATGATTCCTTTAATTCACTCTGATATTTTTCTAAATATTCCTTTAATTGTTCCGAATACTCACGTTCATCTTCTACGATAGCTATTTGTATCATTAATAATCAACTCCATTTCTGTATCCATTGGCATTATAAGAACTGTTTCATCTCTCTTAATCTCTCATCTAAAAGATTGCACCACTATGTTTTTTCATCGTCGCGCAAGAATTGCAATACCTTCTTTCCCTGGAAGTTTTATTTCCAGGTGTCCATTGACATTAGTAAGAACTTTTTTCCTTGTCATTTCCCACATATCAATCACTTCTACTTCATATGCTCCGTTCTCCGGTAAATCCAATATCCCTATACAGGTTTGCTTCCTGCTAAAATATTTTATATAAGCATCTTCACCACAGATGGCAATAAATTCTCGATTGGCGGATAGCAAGTCATTTAATTCTTCCCATGAAGCAGAGAGCATGGTTTTGTAAAATGGACTCTTTTTCATCTCTTCGGGCATATATTTCTTTTGCTCTTCCACGGTTGCTTCTGTCATATCCTTCCCACCGAAGGATAATGGTCCTGGCAATTCTTCCAGTATGCTCCGCAGAAATCCTATTCTTGCAGGGCTCTCGCCGATTAAGGAGCCACCCTTGCTCCACCAGAGAACTTCTACATCATTTAGAAAGGTTTCTCCATGAGTGCAGTACCCACCTTGCATACATATTTTCCAGAAACGATCTGCCATTTCAAAACCTGAAATATTTCCCCATTCCATAGGAACATTTCCCTCGTAACGGCATTCATCGACCATCAGAGGCTTCTGAAACTCTGTAATCTTTCTGCTGATGTTATCTATATTCTTGATTTGCAGACAAATATGGGTAGTGTCCTTATTGGAAAAATCCCAATGCTGAATCATATTATGATTGCTCAGAAGATGCCCATATGGGTCATTTTGATGGAGAAAATCTGCAAAGCATTCCCAATCTTCTTTTTCATAATTCAGTAAGTCATATTCATTTGCCAGACTCCACCAGATATTTGGAAATGCGGATAGTCGTCTGGTTACATAATCCAGATACACGAAAACCTGCTCTCTTGTAAGCTTTGAAAATTGCCAACGGTCATAGGGGTGGAGTAAGATTAAGTCACACTGAATGCCCATTTCGTTCAACTGTCTGATTCTGCTTTCCAAATCATCCCAGAACCGAAAACAAGGATGGTGCACATCCCATTCCTCATTCTTTTTTTCAAAAGCATAATAAGATGGATCATTGTGATTATAATCTGCATCTTTGGGGAAAATACAGATGCGAATCTTATTAAAAGGTGCCTGCCGCAGCGTTTCCATCGTCTGATTAACTAGAGCTTCTTCCTGATGAACCAAGGCATATACCGTCGTTCCAAATGGATAGAACCAAGTTCCGTCTGCATTTTGAAAATGAGTACCTTCTGCTCGTACAATTCCATGTCGATTTTCTTCCGCTGGTTTACACTCTAATTCCCCGGACGCTGCAACTGCTCCTTTTATATTATAATGGTATGTCCCTGCTTCTTCCGGATAAAAGCGTACAGCATAAATACCATCACCCGCATAAAAACCCATTACACAAGTAATCTTTCCGTCTTTTTCAAACTCTGCTTTCATCTCAATCTCGACAAAAGAGTTGTCAGGTTCCTTTCCTGCCAGTTTTATTTCATACATTTCGTACTGTTTCATTATTAACTCCTTTCAGCTCACAACTGCACATATTTGTATAAAACAGAGATGCTACCAATTATGTAACATCTCTGTTTGCTTTGTGGGATAATTATTCATTTAAATGATAAGAAAGCTGGATTTCCTCTCCATTTTTCTTCCAATTTACTGCCAGCATTCCTTTTGGTGTGACAACCTCACCTTCCGCCCATGTAAAATGACCAGTTACCGGCTTTACTTCAAATTCTGCAAACCCTGGCTTGGTAGGGCGTACCCCCAGTATAACTGACGGCAGTTCATAGAGCGCTAATGCCCCCCATGCATGGCAATCGCTTCGCTGACCTACCGGATCCTCTACACAGGTTGTCAGGTTATTTTTCAACATATCACGCCATAAATCCCATAGCTCATTGGTGTATTCATATATTCCGCATTTTTCCAATGCTCGGTAAAGATAGAATGCCATCGCAAAGGAGCATTGAGCATAGTCCTGCTTATTTTCCAGAGTCTTTATCAAATTTGCTTGCCCCTGCTCCAAATCAATCGTATCAGTCAGAATCGCAAATACCTGACAATGCTGACTGTACTCTTCAATACCTGGTCCATCCTGAAGCATTCCATTTTGACCCATACAATGAGTTCGAATGGCGTTTTTCACCTGCTCTGCCCGGCTTTCGTACTCCTTCGCTATTCCTTCTCTACCAACATAATGAGCCAATTTAGCCCCATGTTCCAGACCCATGATATACAAAAGACTTTCCATCGTGATCGAACCGCGGGTTGTAGCACTGGGAACTCCATTGGTACTATCCCACTGTGCTGTCCAGTCAATAAAAGACCAGTAAGCATGCCTGAAAATTGCGTCACCAATCTTGTCAACAATCCCTTTTTCCGACAAATTATTATTGAAAAATTCTAAGATGCCATCAACGGTTGGCAAGTAAGAACGAATTAAATTCTTGTCACCAAAATACATCATGTGATCATACAACATCATAATATAATAAATGGAAAAGCCGGGAATCACATTCGCACCATAGCTTGGGTAACTGCAGTTGGTCATTCCGTCGTAACGCTGTGAACGTCTGAAATCATCAAAGCATTTACGCGCCAGTCGATCATCCGCTGCTGTCATATAGGTATAAAGAATCTGAGATCTGGTATCCATGGCATATTGAAGCTGTTCATAAAATGGACAATCTTCATAGGTTTCATGCATGCATCTTTTTAAGCTTCTTTCACTGATATCCCAGATTCCTGCCATGGTGTCATCGGAAGTCTTTACCCAGGTTTTTACTTCCAGAGGGTAGCCTGTTTCCTGATAGTCAAAGGCCTCTATATTTAGTGGTTCTGCCGCCGTTTGAATTTCAAGCTGGATAAAACGAAAGGTACGAAACCAGAAAGGCTCGTAAACTTCTGGTCGCTCTTTTACTCCCAAACCAGCTACCTGATAGGTATCAGTAAATCCATCCAACACACCATTTATGTAATCTAATCGGTCGGTCTTTTTCGGTAAGGCAAAGGGGTGGGCATCCGGTTCTTTAGGATGAACATATCCTTCTGACTGGAGAATCTTAATGGTCGTTCCAGCACCACCGCTTAAGGATAATTTCAAAAATCCTGTCATTAATTCGCCTGCATTGATTTCAACAATCTCTTTTTTCCCAGGCTGAATCACAAGAGATTTCCTTCCTTTCAGCATTCCATTCCACTCATCCACGGTCGCTTCCGATTGTCTTTTTACAAAAATACCTTCAAAGGTTCTGGATATTTTCGTCATGTAGGGAATGGTTCTGGCATGGATATTTCCTGGACTGACTGCTTTACTTCCAACACCAAAGCCTAAATCAACTGCTTTTTGCCATTTTTCATCGTCATAATCCGCTCCCATCCAACCAAAGGTATCTGAATTGCCAGAAGCTTCCTCCAGAATGTAAAGGGGTGCAAACCCCATTGCTTCCTGAACCAGTTTTACGTTTGACTCTCGTGTGCAACGCCAGTCCTCATCCGCTGATAAGCTTACTTCTTCACCCTGTCCATTCCCACATTCTCCAACCATGTAGAGTCCCGGTGTCTGTGTTCGAAATATTCCATGGTTACCTTTGGAATGCTCCAGGGGATAGCGTAAAACAACGACTGACAATATATTTATTCCAGCAACAAGGTACGGTGCAAGATCGACCGTATCATAATACCAGATTTGATTATCACCCTTACTTGGTCCAATTTCCACCAGTTGCTGGTTTACATATAATTTGTATCTTGAATCAGCGGATATCTGCACCTCTGCTTTTTCAGGTATCTGGTGAAGTTCTATTTTTTTACGAAAAAGAATGATTCTGGGTTCCTCTTTATCCTCTACATTCCAGTCCGGAATCCAAATCCAATTTGATTTAAAATTAAACATATTTAATTTCCTCTTTTCTTAGTCACATTTCTTTGCCAGCAGTGCAATCCCTTCCTTGCCAGGCAATGTGACCTGAATCTTACCATTGACACCTGAAAGAACTTTCATCCGGGTCATTTCCCATGCATCAATCACTTCCACATCATAGCTTCCTTCCTCTGGAAGAACAAGCTCCCCAATGGATGCGCATTGATTTTCAAGATAAAGCAAAAAAACCTCATCCCCTACCCGACCCAAGAACTTTCTTAAACTACGGAATATTTCAGATGCTTGTTCCCATGTGAGTCGAAGAATCGATTGAAAGAATGAATTTTCCTCCATACCTGGAACCCCCTGGCTTTTCATTGCTTCAAACGCTTCCCTGCTCTTTACCGGAACCAAATCTCCGGCAAATTCAATGGGACCTGGCAAGGAGTCCACAATATCCTTTAAGAATCCAATCCGCTTTGGACTTTCACCTTTTAAGACACCGCCTTTGGCCCACCATAAAATATCATCCTCACTCATATACACTTCACCGTGGGTACAATATCCTCCCTGTGTAACAATTTTCCAGAAACGGTTTACCATCTCAAAGGCTGATATGTTGCCCCATTCATAAATCAGATTTCCTTCATAGCGACATTCATCAATCATGCACGGCTTTTGATATGCTTCCATGTCATCACAGATAGTATCAATATTCTTAAGCTGATGGCAAATATGAGTCGTATCCTTGTTAGAAAAATCCCATGCCAGAAAGCATTGATGATTACTTAAAAGATGACCATACACATCCGCGTCATGAATATATTTGGCAAACTTTTCCCAATCCGCCAGCTGATAATTTGGCATCAAATCATATTCATTAGCCAAACTCCACCATACATTCGGAAAGGTGGAAAGCCTTCTAACTGCATAATCCAGATAAATAAGCGCATCCTCCATTGGCAGCTTAGAAAAACCCCAGCAGTCATATGGATGGAAAAGAATCAAATCACATTGAACGTCCATTTCATCAAGCTGTTTGATCCGCCGTTCCAGCTCATCCCAGTATTCAAAACAGGGTTTATGAGTATCCCATTGTTGATCCCCAGCCTTTTCAAATGGAAAAAATAATGGATCATTGTGATTATAGTCATAATGTTTTGGAAACATACACATGCGAATCTTGTTAAAGGGGGAGGTTTTTAAAGTCTCCATTGTCTGGTCGATTAATGCCTGTTCCTGATGTACTAAAGCGTATATTGTAGTCCCAAAAGGGTAGAACCATGTACCGTCTTCATACCGAAAATGAGTTCCAACTGCCTGTACCATGCCATGTCCTGATTTGCTTGTTGGTTCACAAACCACATCCCCTTCTGCGGTTGCCGGGCCGGTTACCTTATAATGATAGTTTCCTGCATGTTTGGGATAAAAGCGAACCTTGTAGACTCCGTTTCCAGCATAAAAACCCTTTACCTCTGTTATGTTACCATTTAATGTAAACTCTGCTGTTAATGCTACCTCTACAAAGGAGCCCTTCGGTTCCTCTCCCTGCAAAACAAGTTCAAATGTTTCATATTGTCTCATGTCATATTTCTCCTTCTTTTTTCATAATAAATACTGACTTCCGGTACTTTCCACTTTATGGCATAATGCTATATAGTTACATTATGCCACAAAGACTCCTTCGAAAAATCCAGTAAATCCGATAGATCATACAACAAATCCGACATTTATACCACTGCCTAAGCGTTCATTGCAGTCAGCATACTGTTTAATTGATCCATGGAAATGCCGCCCTTCCCACCGCTTTGCATGAGACTCATTGGCACAAGGGAACGCACCTTTATACTGGACAAAACAGCATCCGCATCCATGCCAAGGGCTGTTCCACCGCTTGTACTGTTTCCCATCATTCCCATTAATTGTGCTGCGGCTGGTTCATCCTTAATGTCAAACAAGGTGGAATCCAGTGTATAATTCTTCTTAACCGGTGTAGTGGAATTTACCTGCAGGGTCGACGAAAGAACAATGTCAGCAGAGGATTTTCCAATCATGATTTCAAACTCTCCACTTTCCACCCGCCAATCGTTCATGTCTGCATCGTAAAAAGCAAATGCCCGTTTATCAAGAGTGAAGGTAACTGTTTTTTCTTCGCCCACTTCTAAATCTACCTTTTCAAAACCTTTCAATTCTTTAATCGGTCTGATTACACTGCTTTCAATATCGCGAACATAAAGCTGAGCAATCTCTTTTCCCGCTACCTTGCCGATATTCTTGATTTTTATGTTGACTGTTACGATATCATTATCAAACATTTCAATCTTGTCAAGGTGAATATCCGAATATGCAAATTCGGTATATGACAAACCATAGCCGAAGGGAAATAACGGCTGAACACCGGCTTTATCGTAATAACGATAGCCAACAAACAATCCCTCACGGTATTCCACTTTTGTTTTTTCACCTGGAAAATTAATAAAACAAGGAGTATCGCTTAACTTCATTGGAAACGTTTCTGCAAGCTTACCGCTTGGGTTAACAACCCCAAATAAAATATCCGCAATCGCTCCACCTGCCCCCTGACCACCGAGATAAGCTTCCAAAACACCACTTACTCGATCAAGCCATGGCATTTCTACTGCGGAACCGTTCATCAGCACCACGATAACATTCTTTTGCAGAGCAGCAACCGATTCAATCAATGCATTTTGCTCTTCCGGCAGCTTAAGATGGGTTCGATCCTTACCTTCGGCATCCATGCTGTCAGGCAATCCCACGAAAACAACGCATAAATCAGCGTCCTTTGCGGCTTCTGCATCCTCGCTGTAGATAATTTCAGTCTCTAATGCATTTTTCTTTATTTCATCAAGGGGAATATCCACTTGAGTCGTATTAATCCTGGAACTGCCTGCCCCCTGGAAACGATGGTCTTTGGCAAAAGCACCAATAATAGCGATTTTTCCAGTTTTGGCAATTGGTAGTATTCCATTTTCATTTTTTAACAGTACCATGCTCTCACCGGCCGCTTTGCGGGCTAATTGGTGGTGGGCAGCTTTGTCATAGATTGCACCTTCCTTTTTAGCATCAGCTGTTTTAAAAATAACATTCAGAATTCGACCTGTAGATTCATTTAAAGCTTCTACCGATAAGCTACCACTTTCTACGGCATCTACAATTGCTCTCACACCTTCTCCGGCACTTGTTGGCATTTCCAAATCCAGTCCAGCAAAAAGTCCAAGCTCGCGCTCACAGGTTGCAAACCAATCTGACACCACAAGACCCTCAAATCCCCATTCATCTTTCAAGATGTCATTTAACAGCTTCTTGTTTTTAGAACAATACTCGCCGTTAATCTGGTTATATGCAGCCATGACCGTCCATGGCTGTGCTTCTTTTACCGCACTCTCAAAACCGGCGAGATATATTTCCCGAAGGGTTCGCTCATCAACAATGGCATTAATATTGAACCTGCGTGTTTCCTGGTTATTGACGGCAAAATGTTTTAGGGAAGTGCCAATCCCCTGACTCTGTACACCATTAATATGTGCCGCCGCAATCTGACCGGTCAGGTATGGGTCTTCTGAATAGTACTCAAAATTACGTCCGCAAAGGGGAGAGCGTTTGATGTTTGCACCTGGTCCTAAGACAACCTGTACGTCCTCCGCAAGTGCTTCCTCGCCAATTGCCATGCCGACTTCGCCAACCAGTTGCTTGTTCCAAGAACAGGCAAACCCAGCCGCAGTTGGAAAGCAGGTTGTTTTTTCACTTTCATTTAACCCTAGATGATCTGCCACACCGCTTTGCTTTCGTACTCCATGGGGTCCATCGGTAAGGTTCATCGCCGGTATGCCGTGTTCAGGTAGAGCTGTGGTGTTCCAAAAGCCTTCCCCACAGCAAATACTGGCTTTTTCTTCAAGTGTCAATTTTTCTAATAATTCATTAATATTATTCATACAATTTTTCCTTTCCATATTTTAGTACAGTGATTTTTAGTTAGTTACCTTTCTTTTTGCTTCTAATTCTTCCTTTATCTGTGGTGCCAATTTGTCAAGATTCCACATCAAGGTCAATATCAGTACCACAGCAAAGAACACGAGCGGAATCCAGTTATATAATGCTATGATTGCGTTTGTTGCAGTGGCAGACTGCGTTGCTGCCTCTCCATCATATCCTGCAATCCCCATAAAAATACCAGTTAAACCGCTTGCAAGTGCCGGACCGGCTTTTGTCGCAAAAGATATCAGAGATGTCAACGGACCCTCAATCCGTGTTCCTGTTTTCCATTCACCATATTCCATTGTTTCAATAGCATAAATACCAATCATCATAGATATCGGAACAATACCAATACCAAAGAAAGCACTGCCGATGATAATCGTCATTAAATTTGCGCCGCCTAATCCTCTAATCAGTACACCCACAATACCCATGATTGCACCACCGCGAAGAATATTCGTAGTTCCAAATTTTTTTGATAAAATCGGAAATAGTAACAATATGAAAGGTGTAAGGGCGGCGGACATAGCAGGTAATGAAGCAAGTGATATATCGCCAATAATGTACTTGAAGTAATAAGTAGTAACAGTTGAAAGGCTGTTAATTAGATTCGTTATCAACACAATGCCAAACAAAATCCAAATATATTTGTTCTTAAAAAGCAATTTTGCCATTTCCCCTACTTTCAGTCCCTGTGCCTTTTCTTTCTCAATGCTTTCCTGGGTAACGATTTCCTTACAGAAAATAAAGCGGAACATCCCAATGATTCCCAATGGAACGGCAAACATTAGCATCATTTTCGTCCATGCCGGCTTTGAAGTTCCAACATTCGCTATGATACTAGGTAACGCTATATTAAAAGCGATTGCCAAGAGCATAACGATACTTCCGTTAATGGTCGAAACTTTGATTTGGTCCTTTTTATCAGGTGCGCATCTTACCAAATAAACGGCATTTGCTCCCTCGCAGCAAGTCACGCAAATTGCATTTACAATTACATATAGTACGAAAACATAAACATATTGCGCATTTTTAGACATGTCTGGTACTGTGAATAACAAAACTGTAAATAACCAGCCAAATATTAAACCAAATTCATATGGCCTTGCTTTGCCAAATCTTGTATGTGTCTTTTCAATCATAAAACCGACTGCTATATCGGTGACGGCATCTACCATCTTCGAAGAAAGCAGGAGCACACCTATGGTCAGTGCGTTTAATCCGAGCACGTCTGTGCAATAAAATGTTATGTATCCGACCATGATGACATTAAGTGCCATGGAAAAACCATGGGTTGACCACGCAAAGGGAAACCATTTGGGCAGTTTACTGTTTGATTGATTTTGATTGTTCATAAATACCTCCTGAGATTTTGGTGTTTTTGTTTGCGTCCATGCAGTACTGGAAACTCGTTAAATTTAGTAATTGTAAAGGACTTTACAAACGGATTTTATCAAAATTTAATCTTCCAATATATCAATAAATTTATTATTTTATTAAATTATTTACTTTATTTTTTTGATATGATATATTAGTCTTAAAAGCCATGTAAGTTTTCTGTCATTAATTATAGCTGGATAAGTACACAGTCATGTGCAAAATGGAAAACAAGAAAATTAAATGTAGAAATGAGGTATCATATGAAACATGTTCAATTTCTTTTAAATACTCTTTACGCCTTATATGAAATGCCAATGAGCTGTTTTTGTAGTGATAAACTTTGTTTCAATCTTGGAACCGAAATGCAGGATGATAATCTCTTTATTCTTGATTCATCACTTCATATTGATTTAATAAAAAAATGGCAAGATCTTCCCTTTTTAGAACTTGAAGATAAAAAAATCCTTTATGGCGTCTGTATGAGCAATCAAATAACGTGTATTGTTGGTCCTGTTGCTATTAATAACATCAGTGGTCAAGAGCTTCATCAATATAAAATCAAGCATAATTTAACAGCTTATAACGACTTTAGAATCCCTTATGGCAGTATAGTAAAAACTGCTGCTGTTCTTGCTTTGCTTCATAAAGAACTGAATCAGGTACAAATAGAAGCAGTGCAGATTATGAAACATATTCACGAAAAAGATTCCCATGTACAGATTTCAGAAAAAGATATACGTTTTTATCAATTTCAAAATTCGGAAGAACGACGGATTCATAATTCTTACCAAAATGAAAAAGAGGTAATGACAGCTATCTCAAATGGCAATATGGCTGCCTTGGTTATGCCAAAAGACTATAATTCACTGGACAAAATCGGTGTAATGGCCAAAACTCCTTACAAACAATTAGAATATATGACCGTTTCAGCTATTTCACTTTCAACCCGGGCTGCTATTGAGGGCGGTGTAAATCCAGAAGCTGCTTATAATCTTTCCGATCTTTATTTACAAAGTGCAGCACAATGTAAGGATGAACTGGAGCTGATTGAACTGGTTCAGAATGCCATGAAGGCCTTTTGTCAAAGTGTCATTGATGCAAAAGCAAAATACCAGGGTGTGAAATATATAGAACAATGCAAACGTTATGTGGCACGAAATTTATACCGTACTTTTACTTTAGATGAGCTTGCAGAGTCCGTTGGAAACAATAAGTGTTACCTGACCCACCAATTTTCGCTTCATGAAGGGAAGAGTTTAAAACGTTATATTCATGAAGAACGGGTAAGGGCTGCTCAGCATATGTTGAAATATTCCGATCAGCCTATTCCCGTTATTGCAAATTATCTTTGCTTTGGGACTCAAAGTCATTTTGGCAGTGTTTTCAAAAAGATAACCGGGACATCCCCGGCTCTTTATCGTTCTCAGAATGCAGTTGAAGGATTTTATCATTAAACCAAAACATGCAAAATACCTACAATAAGATTACATCCTTACCAGTGAATGTAATCTTATTGTAGGTAGATTATTGATATCAATCCACAATTACTCGGACTCTTCCAATATTGCGGATTTGCGTATAAAGTGCATTCTCATCGCCATTCTTTTCAGATTTTATGCGTACTACCGTAAAATATGTTCCCGGCTGCTCAAACCTATGTATTGTATTAGCGATACCGCTCTGCCCACCATTTCGAAGCTCCCACTCACCTTTTTCCTGAAAATTCTCATCACCTTCAAAGCTCCATTCTACAGAGGTAAGACTTCCAGCTCCAAGCGGAACTTCTGCTTTTGCACAAAAGAAAACATCCTCACCGGCTTTTACACGAGCACAGGTACTTTCGTTTGCCATAAGATGCACCACCGCCTGAATTCCGCCTCTTTCCATGGCGTCATCCGGCACATTTACTCTTCCAATCTCAACTTGATAATTTGTGGATGGTAAAGGGTCATGCCCTTTTTCTACCCATGCTGCAACATCAATCAATGCTTGTTTTAATCCGGCTAGATATGTAGTTACCTGCAGTTCATTTATACTTGCAGTCTTATCATCATGAAGCGTATTATCAAAGTACCACAGGCGGCAAATATCCTCTGCATTCCCATCATGGACGGAAGCCACCTTCCTGCGATACCAGTCTGCCTGCCAGGCGTAAGCTTGCTCATCCATCAATGCCGCTACAATAATTATTTTGCACTGTATTTTTCCGTTTTGTTCACAGCCTGGTCCCATTGTACAAAATAGTGGTCCCAGCAAGGTTTTTCGCTGCGGATAAAGTGGCTCCTTTTCATCGTTTCGGAACTGATCCCACGCCCTATACTGATGATCCGGAACTTGATGCCTATGATAGGTCTGAATAGCAATATAATCAGAATTATCCAAATGCACTTCATCTCCTATTTCCAATTGTTCCAAAACTTCAAGCATCGGACTCATACCGAATCCCTCACCAAGGTAAATGCGCTTATCTTCAATTCGTTTAATTACTAATTTTTTACCTGCTGCTTTGCCACTTGTAAACGTAACTTCTGCACCCTTGAGATATAAATTATCTCCTACTGGAACTTCCGCTACCTCAATCCATGGATTTATATCTTCATTTCCAAGCATCTTTTTCCATGCATCATTCACTCCATTTCGGGTATCAATTTCCCCTTCCTGTTTCTGTTCCTGCACTGGTATAAAGACTTCCATAATTTTTGTGTTCATATATATTCGATCACGAACAGCACTGCCATTGATATCGGCACCAAGATATCCCGGTACCGTCCAAAAATCATTAAAGTAGTCAGGATCCATCCTTTTTACATCGGGTGTCAAAACTGATAGTGCGCCATCTTCCAAATTGGCACTGGCAAACCAACTTTTCAGCGGATAGCCAAACTGCGTTGCTTCTCTTAAAGCCTCTGATTCTTCTTTATTTAATCCCTCATAAGGATCGCCACTTCCACCTGCATCCAGCTGGTCAATAATCTGTGGTAACTTATGACGCAAAATACGTCCTGCATGTGCCCTGGTTGACTGACAGTTAGGGATTGCATAGGGGGAACCGATTACATATGGAACAGCTCCATCAAATGCATTTGTATTCTCAATGCATGCAGTTGTTCGATAGCCGCCACCACTGCCACCATAGACGTATCCATAAGGGCGATGCTCATAACCATATACTTCTTGTGCCATGACACGGGAAAACTCTGCTGTGGCTGCACTGGAACGATGGGTCATGGTATTGTCAGCACTATTCGTAAATGCCGCACCGGATCCCATATTTGATTCTACATAATATGCGCCATGGGTTAAGCAAAAACCAACCTTATCATCTTCCCCAGTTACTGGCAATGAAGCCAATTCTTCTTCTGGTCCAGGGAATGGTGACAGGTATTGATAAAACCTGCCTTCATAGTTTTCTTTTTCAGGAAAACAATAAGAGAATTTTACATTTGTCCCTTCGAATCCACCATGCATATAACGATAAGGGATTTTCAAGCCATTGCCCACTTCTCTTATCCGCATTTCATCCATGTCAATATATCCTTTACTAAATTGTTCATCCTTCTTTGCATCATATATTTCTGTCATTGCACTGCCTCCTTCTATTTTGGTTAACCTGTCTCTTTTATTTAAGCTTCTGAATTTTGTAATTTATCCCGATTCATCTGATTTTCTTCCCGAATCTGACCAATATTTTTGTCCAGCTTATATAATTTCATTGTTAATGCAACTAATACATACAACGCCATTGGTATTAGACTAAATAACATTCGGATCATGGTTATCGACGACGCTGGCATCGTTTCCGCAACTCCGGTGTACCCTGAAACTGAAAGAAATACACCTAATAATCCGGCTCCCACTGCCGCCCCTACTTTTGTTGCCAAACCAACCAAACTGCTCATGGTTCCTTCCATTCTGCGAATGCCTTTCCACTCATTAAATTCTGCACAGTCAATAATCATCAGACCGACAAGCATACTTGCTGGTACTGCTCCTGCTCCGGTAAACAAACTGGCAACCATTAATAACGGTACATTCCCGCCAGCAAAAAAGTTTAATAAGAATCCGGCAGCCATAACAAGGAATCCAATCATCGTTAACTTTGCTACTGATACTTTTTTTAGCAGAGCTGGAAATAAAATAGCCATTGGTAAAATAACAAAACTAGCAACTGCCAGCAATCCCATTGCACCAACATTATTTACAACATATGTAAAGTAGTAAACATTTACACCCATATTAGTTACGGTATTAAACACCAGACTCATAAGTGCTATGATATAAATATAGGGATTATTCTTAAGTACCATAAGCGCATCACTAAATTTCATCTTTTCGCCAGTTGCCTTTACATCGGACTCATACTTTTCTTTGATTGTAAACATTCTCAACAATCCCAACGCCCCAAGGGGCACTGCATAAAATGCGATCAATTTACTCCAGCCTGCTGGCGAAGTTGCAATCGTTCCCATTAATATTGGAAAACTAATATTAACCAGAACGCCACCCAGCATTGCCAGGATTCCACCATAGGAGGAGATGGACACATATTGCTCCTGCTTATTAAATGCACGAACCATATACACCGTATTATTTGCGTTCAGGAAGGTCATGCAAACCGCATTTACAAGGGCATACATTACAAATATCCACACACTTTTAGCGACTAAGCTAAACTCTGGCGGACAGGAAAACATCAGCCACGTACAAAACCACAAACCCACAATAAATACTTCATATGGCCGGCCTTTGCCCCACCTTGTTTTTGTTCGGTCAACAATATAACCTGCAACAACATCAGTAATTCCATCTACTATTTTACTGGCTACTAGCAAGACTCCAACTAATGCCGCCGGCATCTGTAATGTGTCGGTACAGTAAATCGTTAAAAACCCCGTAATTAATACAGCTGCGGCTTTTGCAATTTCACGGCTTTGCCAGAGAACCATCCTTCCCGCTCCGACCTTGTTCTCATTTCCAGACTTCTTTACTTTTTCCATGTTAAGCTCCCATCTGCCCACTTCGTGGGCTACAAATTACTTATATTATCTCATAAAAATTCTTAGAAAAATCCAGTAAATCCGATTGGATATTCAACAAATCCGACGCCTTTTTTTATAAAAATAATTTTTCATAACTAAATAAAAATACTTAAAGATATTACAAAAAAGTGCCAACACAGTGGATATATCCTGCTTTGACACTTCATTTGTATTTTTACTTTTTTCAGTTCTTATTTTTCTCCCCCTCTGGAAAAATTATTTTAAAGACAAAGAAATAAATAACCATTGAAACACCGCCTGTAATAAATGTAACGAGCAAATTATATACAGCAGGAGTAAAATATATCTGGGCAATAGGAAGCCATAAGCCATTAATGGCATTACAGAATATCGAAATCAATATCCAGGCAATAAAATACCACATAATCTGCCATGAAATCTTTCCCTTACTTTTAAATGTAATATTTCTTTGTAGCGGAAAATTAATACACTGTGCTAAAAAAGCGCCTGCTTCATAGCTTATGAAATATCCCAGTCCTCCGCCAATGACTACTTCTCCGGCTGCATTTCTAGCCACCTCATAACCCAGTACACTCCATCGGAAATCATAACCAGCGATATGAACAGGTATCTGTGGCCACATAAACTCTATAGCAGCCAGTTTTATTCCCATGAGATATGGCAGGAATGTAAACATCAAATATTGAAAAATAGTAACACTCATACTGAAGATATAAAAATAAAATATTTGATAGAGCAATTTTGCTGCCCTTGGATGATGCTCCTTAAACGGTATCCATTTTTTCATCCACCAACCCCAGACAATGTTGTTTTCTTTATTATTCATTCCCATTACTCCACCTTTATCTCCACGGTATCCTCTCCTAAAGCACTTTTTCCATGGACAATTATTTTTTCACTGTCTAATGGTTGGATGATTGCAAGAGCCTCGCCATAATAAGTATCTGCAGTATCATTATGATATCCCCTTGGATAGTAAGGACTGGCACTTCCCAGTCCAAGAAGTTTTCCACCTTCTATACTCACCTTAACCAGGCTGCGTTCCAAAGGCTTTACGACACCTTCTTTATCCGTATATTTTATCCTGAGATAACATAAATCCTGCCCCTTTTTTACTCGTTTCTGTTCTGGTTCCAGCATCAGCACAGTTTCTTTTCCTGCTGTTTTATGAATTGTTTCAGCAATAATCTTGCCTTGCTTATCATAAGCTATCGCTTTTACCTCACCATCATAGTACCTGGTTTTAAAAGCAACCATGTCACCATTTTTAACTTTTTGGGTTCCTACTTTGTTTCCGTTTACATATAGCGAAACATGGTCCGCCTTCGCATAAACTTCCACCCTGGTTTCCATCCCTTCACAGCCTGCAAAAGACCAACTCTCCAAAGCATTACTCATCTTCCACGCAGATGGGGAATGGGACTGCTTTGCATATTTTACTGGTACAACTCCAAGTCCTATTTTGTCCAGTCCAAACGCAACCCGCATATATTTCATTTCTGCCAAAGGCTTTCCAGTCAGATCAATTCTTCCAGCACCAGCCGATACCCAGCCGGGACCATGGGAAAAATCAGGTGCATAATCCTTATATTCCCATGCCCCAATACCAAGCTCACCCAGATAATCCATGCCCGACCAGACAAAATCTCCAATGATTCGCTTATTTTCTTTCGCCAGTTCCAAAAATCGGGAGGCGTCAGAGCAAAAGGTTTCACTGCCTAAAATCAGGCGTTTGGGATATTTTTTCAAATCTGACCGATATCGGTTAATCCCATAATTATATCCTGCTATATCCATATTGGCAAAAGCATCTCGTGTTTTTACATCGCAGGGATAAAGGCTGGCACCAAATTTCATAAATCCAGAACCAAAAACACCTGCTATCGTATTAAAAAATTCACTTCCCACTTTTTTCCTAGAATTTCCATTTTCCTGACTGGCCTTTTCATCACTGTATACACCGAAGCCCATGGAACTTAAAAAGTTAAAGAAAATATTCACACCACAGGTTACTGGCCGTGACGAATCCAGCTGATGAAGATATTCTGTCATTTCACCACACAGCTTAATGCCGCGTTGATAGGCAGTTTCGGAAACTTCATTTCCTGTTGAATACATCACCACTGACGGATGATTATAGTCCTTATCCACCATATCTTTCAGGTCTTTCTGGTAGTTGTCTTCTACATAATCGGCATAATCATATTTTGTTTTATGAATATACCAGCCATCCACATATTCATCCACGACCAACATTCCCAGTTCATCACAAGCTTTAAGAAGTGCTTTTGAGCAGGGGTTGTGGGCAGATCGAATGGCATTATATCCATTTTCTTTTAATATGCGAACCTTACGTTCTTCCGCAAAATCATAGGCACAAGCTCCCAAAAGTCCATTATCATGGTGAATGCAGGCACCCCGCAGGATGATCCGTTCTCCGTTGATTCGGAAACCTTCCACTTCATCCCACTGAATCAGCCGGATGCCAAAAGTGTCCTCTTGAATATCTTCACCATAGGTAACACGGCATAGATAAAGCTTAGGCTTCTCCACACTCCAAAGACGGGCATCCGGAAGCTTAATTTCCGCTGAAAACCTTTCTTGAATCATTTTGGTTTCCGTCCAAATCACTGTCTTTTCATCCAAAATTTCCACCTTAACATGTCCAGCTCCGGTAAGCTTAACATCTACCTTAATGCGTGGTTCCTGATCGTTCAAAGTAGTAATTCGGATGCCTTGAAGCTTGATATGCTCCTGTGGTAGAACATACATCCATACTGGTCGATAAATACCGGTTCCTGTATACCACCGGCTATTTGGCTGGTCATGATTGTTCACCTCTACCTTGATCTGATTATCCATCCCATATCGAAGTGCATCGCCTGGTTCCACATAAAATCCGGTATAGCCATACTCATGTGATGTGATTTTCTGACCATTAACAGAAACCACTGCATTGTGATAAACCCCTTCAAACTCCAGAAATATCTGTTTATCCTGATAGGAGTCCGGTATAAAAAGCTGCCGGGTGTATGTATAATCCTCCGCCTGAATCCAACCATTATTCGTCCCGCCTGCACTGGAATGACTTTTAGCATCCAACATCATAGCATCATGAGGAAGCGTTACCGGAAAGGAATTTTCTTCCTGACCTTTTTTATAACAATTCCAATTTTGATTTAAAGATACTTTTTCCATTTCAAACTCCCTTTTAAGAGATATTATTCACTTATTGATATTTCTCCTGTGAGAAAAACGCGCCAATTATATTAACAAATATTACAACCAACATGGCAATCAAAGCCATCATAATACCGGAATTCAGACCATCCTGTGAAATTCCCAATAAGCCAGTCGCAAAGTAAACAAATCTTCCTTTGATAAACATACCAAATGTGGCTCCAGATAAGATTCCGGTAACAATGGCTCCTGCATCACCAAAATCCTTTATCATAAATATAACAGTCGATGCAATCGCCCCAACATAAAGCACAATCACAATGGCATCAAACCCATAGGAATCATTGGCTGCAGTTATATAATTTATAAAGCTGTACAATGAAAGAATTAGCGTTAACATTGAAAAATAAAAACCAGCTCTTTTCTTCTTAATTAATTCCATCATTTTATACTACCTCCTGTTTTCTTCTGGCTCTGGCAAAAAACGCAAAGCAAATAAGTGATAATCCGGCAAACACTACATCCACCGTTATAAGGGCTGACTTCCACCATGGAGTGACATCCTTTATCACCACATCATCAGAAACACCATTCATCATCACACTATTTACATTGACATACAAGATTCTATGGCAGGACTCTCGCATTGCCTGCAAAAGGTTTGCATCCTTAGAAATCACTTCGGGCGCCAGTTGCTTCTCATACCTTCCCGGCAGAAATACTAGAAATTTATCGGTTCCATAGGTAATGGCATAACCATACATATATGGCATAATCGCATTATCCGTAATAACGAAACCTTCAAATCCCCACTCATCTCGTAGGATGTCATTTTGCATTTCACTGCTCATTCCGACCCAGTCACATCCAATGCGAGCCAGTGTTGACATGATATTCTTCCCTTGTCCGACTGCAATAGCCCCTTCAAAACCACGCAGCCCATTTTCTCTGGCTGTCTGCTCATTCAAAAAGGTGGAAAGTCCAAAACGGTTGGTTTCATAATCGTTGAACGCATAATGCTTCGGAGCAGCCACTACTCCTTTTATCTGGATACCGGCTACCTGCTGGGCTCCCAGTATGTATGTCATCATACTGTCTTCCGAATAATACTCAAAATTTCGACCAGAGTATGGGGAGCGGTGTAAATTTGCTCCAGGGGTCCAAATGGTATTCTGTTTTGAATACAATCCATCCTCACCAAACATTTTTCCAGTTTCGTAGGTCAGCTCCTGATTATACGTTGCTGCCAACACACATTGAGAAGGATACATTCTTGGGTTTATGGAGCTATATTTATTAATTCCATCATAGATGGTGTCGTTTCCGTCATAAGCCGTAGAGTAATTGGTCACTGGTCCGCTCGGTCCGTCATTTTCAACCGTTCCAGGGTACCCAATTCCAGGCAGCGGCTCTGTGGCACTGAAATCTTTTCCGACCAATGACATCATATCATGTAAAGTCAACTGATTTAAAATCAAATCCCAGTCTGGATCCTCATAGGATTTCCCGCGCATCATGGAAACCTGGTAGTTTGTATCAGCACCTGTTATAATCTCACTGGTATCCTGGCTGCCTGGTTCATAAACCTGAGCCAACAAATGCCTTTTCATTTCATCCGTAGCCGTAAGATTATGATATGACTGCGGCCAGGTTCCTTCCCAGTCACTTCTGGAAAGATAGGTAATACTCCCCGGAATCCAAGTATTCAAATCACCACAATCCAGTTGATTGGTAATAACGGTATCCGTGGAATTATGAATGGTTCCAGAACCAGTGGTAAAACCGTCCTGACTAAACTCGGGTTGTTCAAAGGTTCGGAATGTTTCATTTGTCCACTGATATACCTTGGAACTGTCACCATTATAATCCATACCATCGGTAACACTTTTCCCTTTTGCCGACAGAATATGATTAAGCGCATCATGAGCACTGCTTCCGATGGAAAAGTAATAATTTCCATCCTCAAGTATCCAGGTTTTTGCTTTATTTGCATCATAACTACAGATATTATAGAAGTCCATCTTCAGGGTTAGAACTTGGGATTCCCCTGGCTGTAAAATCTGGGTCTTACCGAAATTCACAAGTTGAATTGCCGCTTTTTCCACTTTATTTTCCTGATCATACTGCGTATATGGACTCTGAACATAAAGCTGGACTACATCCTTTCCTGCCACCGCGCCAGTATTGGTTACCTTTACCTCCATTTTTATCACATCCTTATCCACCTTGGATGTCTGGATTTCCTGTGTGAAGTCAGTGTAAGACAAACCATAGCCCATGCTATAGGATACTTCCTCTGTATAGCTCCAGCCAGATCCAGAAGCAAATGCTCCAGCCATCGAATCTGCATTTCCCTGGCTTAGTACCGAGTCTTCATAACGAGTTTCATAATATTTATAACCAGTATAAATTCCTTCTGCCTGAACCAGATATTTTGTATTATGCTCTGACGCTTTATTATTGGATTGATTTAAAATCTCATCGCTATTGGTATAAGTAAAATCACCATGATTTGCCAAAGCCGGACTAGAAAGAGAGTCTACTGCATAAGTGTCCACCAAATGCCCCGAAGGATTTACATCTCCGTTTAGTATCTTTCCGATGGAATAGGTTCCGTTCATTCCCAATCCACCTGCAATTAAAATTGCATCAATTTGTTCATCCTGCCTTAAATCCTCGATCGCCAGAGGTGATGAAGAATTTACGATGACAATAACGGTATCAAAATTGCTTTTTGCCTCATTCAGTAATGCTCTTTCTATGTCGCTTAATTTATAGTAAGCCACACCGTCACCGAATTCAGCTGTAGGTGCATCATTGCTTTCTCCTGAATTTCTTCCGATTAGTACAATACATGCATCGGAGTAATCCGAATATCCTTTTTCTTGTGGATATTCCCCTAATGGTACTTCACCAATCTGATATGTTTCACTACCTCCCATGCCTCCAGAAACTCGTGTGTACTCACTCTTCTCATAAAATTCCCACAAAATAGGATTTACTGCAAAACCAGCGGCCTCTAATCCATCTTTTAGGGTGGCATTAATGCCAGTGCCCACATTACCAATAATTCCCGCTCCCGATGCGCCCGCATATACCAAATCCACCGTTCCTCTGCCAAAACAGGTTAGGTTTTTTTCCTCTCTTAGCGGAAGAGAACCATTGTTCTTTAACAGTACAATTCCTTCATCGGTAATCTGCTCACATAATTCACCTTTTGCCGTAAGCATTTCATCAATAGTGGCATATTCACTTTTGTAAAGCGTAAGTTCCTCTACATCTGTTGCCTGACCATTTTTATTAATCACTTCAGCCGATGCAATACCCATAAAGCTGTTAATTTCTCTTGTAAAAGAATTGGTTAATAAAATAATGCACAGAATCATCGCTGTAAGCGAGCTGAACAGGGTGGTAAAACCTCTCCATCTTTGGATTTTTCGTCTCTTCTTTTTCATTTAGGCTCCCATCTGCATGCTGATACATGCGTTGAAATAAGGGTGGAGTGAAAGCACCATCTTCACTCACCTTATTCTTTCATAAGTAGTTTTTTATCTGTTACCATATCATATATTTTGGCATAATAAGGCTGTTTGTTTCAATTACCTCATCCCATTTATACGCAAAAAATCCTTTCCTTATCCGACTTCTAATGTTATAATGTCAAAAACAAGGGAGGAATGACATTATGCCAGAAGATGATATCCGATTGGAAGAACACTTTAAAAATGCTATTTTTAATCCAGAAAATAAAAACTTTTATTTTGATTTAAATGGAGAGCTTGATTCTACCCATCTATTCCCACAAAACAACACAATTAGTATGCAAAAATCCATTACCATGAATCTCTGGTATATCCAGAAAAACATGCTTTATACTTATGTGAATTCCTCCGAAAATCCCAATCCCTTTCTTGGCAGTACAGCTTTTCCTGATATGCTTCAGACCCCTTCCCATCGACATGCCTTTATTGAACTCGCTTATATCATCAAAGGTACCTTGCATCAGGAAATCTGTGGAGAGCAAATTATTTTTCAAGAAGGGGAAATCTGTCTCATTAATCAAAATGCTCTGCACTGGGATTATATTGTGCCGGGCAACTGTATGATTTTGTTTTTAAGTTTGCAAAACACTTATTTTCAGCATTTGCTGGAAAAGGAAATTGAGAATAGTGCTTTTTTTACATTTCTGAATGAACTTTTATTTTATAAAAAAGAGACTTATCAATACTTACGTTTTTCACCGAAAGGTGGAGATACCATGCAGACACCAGAATTAATTCGGTTGTTAACGGAGGAGATTCGGGAAAAGGATCTGGGATATTATCAGATCTTAAGTGGAACGATTATCCGTCTTATGTCCTGTCTGGGAAAAGAGTTTCAGCTGTTTTTGAAAAAAGAAGATTGGAAGCGGTTTGAGAAAATGCTGTTTGAGGACATTGTTTTCTATATTCAAAACAATTACAGAGATGTTACCATTGTTGACCTGCAGAAGCAGTTTCATTATAATGAAGATTATTTTAATCGAATCATAAAAAAATATACCTGTCAGACTTATCAGCAGCTCCGTCAGGATATTCGTCTGGAACATGCAAAATACCTGCTAGAGACTACATCCATACCAGTGGATATAATCTCAAAACAGGTTGGTTATGAAAATATAGGTTATTTTTATCGACGATTTCGGGAGAAATATGGACATACTCCAGGGGGGTTGAGAAAAGTGAAACATCCTTCTTTATAGCTGTGATAGCTCCTCAAACAGACTATCCAGCATCGCTTTTAACTCATTGGCATCCGGAATAGAACGAATAAGCTGGCGAGAAAGCAGCGGTCCGACTTTTTCATTACTCATAAGCTTCACATGATCTCCCAGATTCGCAGTGAAACCAGGAAGATACTTATCCATAATCGCAGTTGCCTGGGGACTTTCCAAAATCTCACCCAAGGTGGTATTTTCGTCCATTACATATGGGTTCTTGCCAATCACCTGCAAGCTCTGGCAACTGAGGATATCCTGACTGTTCACTCCAATCATGACCATATAATTTCCAATCGGAATCAACAGCCCTCGCTCGGGGTCACAGATTTCCAGGTCTTCTCGTTTTACCGTCAAGGTCACCGTCTGCTCCTAATGTCGAAACCATTTCCGGCACGTCAATATCAAAGCTGGTATAGCTCAAGCCATAGCCAAACGGATATTGTACCGGCAGCTCTTTATAATCATACCAGCGATAGCCCACAAAGATACCCTCACTATAGTAAATATCATCACATTCTCCGATGGGATAAGGTGCTGCAGGGGAATCCGAAAGCTTCTTGAGAAATGTCATCGGCAGTCTGCCGCATGGTGTCGCTTCCCCAAATAAGACATCGGCAGCCGCTTTTCCACCCATGCAGCCGGGAACAAAGACCGTCAAAATGGAATCGGCATATTTGATCTATTCTCGCATATCTACCGACGTAGCAATGTTTAGAATAACTACTGTCTGCTTACCCTGTTTTTTGCTTCTTTCAGAACAGCAGTCAGTTTTTTTGCATCCTCCGAATCTACTTCCATGGTCGGGCGATCTGCATTCTACCGCCTTCGGCACCTACTGTATACACGACTACATCGCACCCCTGCATATCTTCAAAAGCAACCCATAAGGCATCACGTAACGTGACTGTCAATAAATAATAAATTTTTTTAAATTCTTTTGATTTTGATTATCGCAATATTTTTTTTGAGGGTTTGGTTTCCTTTATTTTATCGATAAAGCTTAGTTTTATATTTTCAGATGATTTTTGGAACGCATCAAATGCGTCCCCATTATAGAGAAAATTCTCAGCGATTTCTGGTTGTTTAGTTGCCTCGCCCGAATTGCTATATGTCGCAAAATTGTCCCGTTCTTCTACTTTTCTGTATTCTTGCTGCTCGCTTAATGACTCTAATTTTTCAGTAGCGCCTTCTGCACATTTTATCATGCTAACACAGCATTTTTGATTGAACTTCCATGGGGCTTTAATTATATCGGATACAGAAATTCCCCTCTTATCCTGTACTTCTTTTAGTTCTTTCCCAGCTAAGACCCTTGAAATATTTCCTATACTTGTAGCTGCTTTTTTGATTTCCAATCCTGCCATATCAATTTTATCTAAGGTAGAATTTACTTGCTCCAAATCAGACTCTAATTTTT
>JAVBLX010000063.1:0-10848 GCA_031553075.1 Acetivibrio sp. | reverse complement strand
AACTCACTGGCATAAAAATCCGGTGTGTGTGCATCAGAGCCTATGGACAGATAAATACCACCCAGTTCAAGATAGCGTTTGATAACATCCACGCCAGGATTAGTGCGACCAAGCCCGCTTTTGTATCCACCCGTATTTATTTCCAGTGCGATTCCCTCCCGGATGATAAAGCGTAGAATTTCATCAATAACATCCTGGTGGTCCTGATATGAAAAATCGTTAGCCTTGGAAGGGGCGTAGCGTACAGCATAATCCAGGTGTCCCAAAACCTGAAAGTTGTGAAAATGATTCAGGTTGTTTAGGATCTCCTGAAAATAGCAGGATAAGGCTTCCTTTGAAGAACGACCTTCCCAAAATGTTGCAATATAAGGGTCAGTGCCGTTTACCAGGTGGGTGGAGCCGATAATCAGGTCAAAAGTATATTCCTCTAAGAGATGGTGAATCTGCTCTAATACGGAAGCGGTTGGCTGGAGGCCCAGCTCGATGCCAGTAAATATTTGGATTTTTCCGTTGAATTCCTGCTTGAGTTTGGCTAGCTTTTCAAAATAATCCTTGGGGGAAAATAAAAAATCTATTCCAAAATGCTTTGGAAAATCGTAATCCATATGGTCTGTAATATAAAATCTTTGGCAGCCAAGAGAGATGGCTTTTTCAATCATCTCTTCTACAGGAGTAGAAGAATCCGAAGAAAAAGAAGAATGTACATGGCAATCTGTCATGGTATGACCTCCTGTATAAGCTTTTATTGTTAATGTATTTTGATAAAGCACAACGAATTGTTGCTTTCTATCCTAATAAAAAGTTAATGAACCTCAATTAAAATGGAAATGTCAGGTCTAATCGTCAGTGAATAATTAGTATGGTAGATGACAAATCCTGGTTTGCTGTTATTTGGCTTTTTAATGTGTTTCTTCTGGATGTAGTCTACATCTACTTTATCCATATCCCGGCCTTTTGAATAGTAAGCGGCCAGCATACCGGCTTCTTCATACAGGCGGTCAGGAAGCTCTTCTTCGTTTTGGTCATTCTTTACGATGACGTGTGAGCCGGCCATTCCTTTGGCATGGAACCACCAGTCATTTCCTGTGGCAAATTTGAAGGTAAGTTCTTCGTTTTGAAAATTGTTCTTGCCCACATAAATGTGATATCCGTCAGAAGAAAGGTAATGGAAGGGCTTCGTGTTGGTTTTTCTTTCCTTGCCTTTTTGAGGGGCGCTGTGCTTTTTGATATAGCCGTATTCTACCAATTCACGTTTGATTTGGGAAAGGTCTTCCTCTTCCAGAGCGATGTCCAAGGCAGAGCTGATGGATTCCAGATGGGATAGCTCGTCCTGGGAATCTTGAATCTGGGTGGTCAGTGCCTCAAAGGTTCGTTTTAATTTGCTGTATTTATCAAAATATTTTTTTGCATTTTCCAGAGGTGATAGGGTTTCGTCCAGGGGAATTGTGATTTCTTCATTGGTATAGTAATTTTCACAGACCAGTTCCCTGGCTCCGGTTTCCGTCTGATAGCCATAGGTGGTAATCAGTTCTCCATAGATCTTGTATTTGTCCCTTTTTTCGGTATCACGTAATTGTTTTATCTGCAGGTCAAGTTTCTTTCTGGTTCTGTCTACAGATGTAGAAACTATCCGGCGCAAGTCAGAGGACTTTTGACGGATTCTGGTAACTGTGTTCTTCATGGAATAATAGGTTTCCAGAACAAGGGAGATAGAAGGGGATTCTTCTGCTTTCATTTCCTCATAGCAGGTTAATGAAACGCTGGAGAACTCAACTGGTTCGTCACTCTTATAAATAATGTTAGGTAGAAACGTGTGGGTCTTTATGTCTTCCATTAGAAGCGTGAAGGTGTGAAATAGGTGAGTTGCTTCGGTTTCATTAAGGGCCTGAACTGGAATTTCTCCATCCAGAGAGGCACGGCAGCATATTTCATTGGCAATCAGTGGACTGATTCCGGTGAGGGTCGTATAAATAGCCTTGGAAAGGGGAGCTGGTTTGGTAAGTACGGCTTGCTTGAAGTCGGCTTCGGTAATCTCCAAGGGATTAAGTTTTTCCAAGGTTTGTGGTATAAAATAATCTCGTCCCGGCAAAACTTCACGAACGGAACTGACAAGTCCGGAAATATGCTTGATACTGTCAATGATTTTATATTCGGTATCACAAAAAATAATGTTGCTGTGTTTTCCCATGATTTCTACGATGAGATATTTGGAGCAGACATCTCCCAGCTCATTTAGGTGTTCGATTTCAAATTGCAGAATCCGCTCCAGGCCGGGCTGGGTTACGGATAGAATTTTTGCACTGTTTAAATGCTTGCGTAACAGCATGCAAAAGTTAGGGGCGGTCATTGGACTGGGTTTGTTGTTTTCGGTGAGATAAATAAGTGGTAGGGAAGCTCCGGCGGAAATAAAAAGCCGAAGATTTTCCCTTTCTTTTTTTATTGTAAGCAGTAGCTCATCCTTTTCCGGTTGGGCAATTTTGTTGATTCTGCCGCCAGCTAAGCGCTGATTTAATTCATATACTAAGTTTGCTATTACAATGCCATCAAATGCCATATAAATTCTCCTCATAAATTCTTTATAAAAAATACAATAAATGTAATATACATTATGCCACATCTGTTTACAAAATGGAAGAAATTTGATACTCTATAGATAAAAGTAAATACAAACGTGAAAATGACATTAAAAACTGTTTGACAAAAAGGAGGAACCAACCTATGAAAAAAATACTATCCATTGATGATAGTGTTTCAACACTCACTTTGGTAAGAGAGACACTTAGAGAGGAATTTAAGGTGTTTGTTGTTGCATCCGGAGAAGCAGCATTAGAATTTCTTAAGACCCAGAAGCCAGATTTGATTTTGCTGGACTTTTATATGATGGGGCTTGACGGATTAGAGACCTTGGAGCGGATGAATGAAATGGAAGGTTTTGATGTTCCGGTTGTAATGCTTACTTCTATTTCAACCAAGCCATTAGAGGAAACCTGCCGCCAGTTGGGCGCAGTTGCCTTTTTACCCAAACCATTTGACCCACAGCTTTTAAGAACGACGATTCATGAGATATTAGGAAATGATGAGGTGTTGTAGCATTAAAAAACGACAATTCGTGAGATATTAGGAAGTGATGAAGTGTGAACCATTAAGAAATGACGAATTGTGAGATGTAAGAAAAAAGAATGATAAACCATTAAGAAATGACAACTGTGAGAATTAGGGGACGTTCAATCATGGGATTAGAGGTTGACGAATCAGGGACAGTTGATTATAATTAACAAGTATTTTTATGAATCACAGGTATTTTTATAAATCCAAGAGTATTTTTATAAATCAAATATTTTTATAAAATAAAGAAAAGAGAGTATAGTTCATGTTAAAAAGTATGACCGGTTTCGGTAGAAGTGAAGTAGTCACTGTAGAACGGAAATTTGTAGTAGAAATCAAAGCAGTGAACCACAGATACTGTGATATTTCGGTTAAGATGCCTAAGAAGCTGAGTTTTTTTGAAGCGGGTATCCGTAATCTGCTGAAACAATATATCGGCAGAGGGAAAGTGGATGTTTTCATTACCTACGAAGATTATACCGAAGACAAAACATGTGTAAAATATAATAAAGACATTGCAAAAGAGTATATGGATGCTTTAAAGAGTCTTTCCAGCGATTTTGGGCTGGAAAATGACATTAAGGTTTCGGCTCTTTCCCGGTATCCGGATGTCTTTACTTTGGAAGAGCAGACGATTGATGAAAGTAAGCTTTGGGAAGAGCTGGAAAAGGCTATTCGGGAAGCCGCAGAGAAATTTGTAGAAGCACGTGTTTTAGAGGGTACACACCTGAAAGAGGATATCCTCCAAAAGCTATCCGGTATGATTGGCTGCGTGGATTTTATTGAAACACGTTCACCAGAAATCGTAAAAGAGTATCGAGAGAAGCTGACCGCCAAAGTAAGTGAATTATTAGGCGATACCAAGCTGGATGAAAGTGTTCTGGCGACCGAAATCACCATATATGCAGACAAAATCTGTGTGGATGAAGAGACCGTCCGTTTGCGCAGCCATATTAAAAATGTTGAAAAGACATTGGAAGAAGAGGACAGCGTGGGCAGAAAGCTGGACTTTATTGCCCAGGAGATGAATCGAGAGGCCAATACCATTTTATCCAAGGCAAATGATTTGGAACTATCCAATCGTGCCATCGATTTAAAAACAGAAATTGAAAAAATCAGAGAACAAATACAAAATATTGAATAGGTGTTACTATGAGTCATTTTGTTAATGTAGGATTTGGAAATGTTGCAAATATAGATAAAATCGTGACGATTGTTCATCCGGACGCAGCACCGGTCAAGCGAATGATTCAGCTGGGAAAAGATAACGGAACCGCCATTGATGCTACCTGCGGAAGAAAGACAAAGGCAGTTTTGGTCATGGAAAGTGGTCAGATTGTTTTATCAGCCCTGTTGCCCGAGACCATAGCAGGAAGAGCAGCTGGAGAAAAGTTGAAGGGTGAGGAAAAAAATGTTGAACAATAAACAGGGAATTCTGATGGTCATATCTGGTTTTTCCGGTGCAGGAAAAGGCACAGTTGTAAAAAAACTGGTTGAAGAACACCAATATAAGCTTTCCATATCCGCTACTACCCGTCAACCAAGAACGGGTGAAGAACATGGAAGAGAATATTTCTTTTTGACAAGAGAAGCATTTGAGAGTATGATAGAGGATAGCCAATTAATCGAATGGGCAGAATATGTAGGAAATTACTATGGAACTCCTAAGGCTTATGTAGAAGATGAATTGGCAAGTGGAAATAACGTGATTCTGGAAATTGAAATTCAGGGGGCCCTGAAAATAAAACAGCAGTTCCCAGAGGCAATTCTGGTATTTATTACTCCACCTTCCGCAACCTGTTTAAAAGAACGATTGGTGGGTCGGGGAACGGAAGATACCGGCACCATTGAAAAGCGTATGGCCCGCTCATATGAAGAAGCCGTTTACATGAAAGATTATGATTATATTGTAATCAATGACGACTTAGAGACCTGCATGGAAAAAGTAAATTCCATTGTGGAAACAGAAAAATCCCGTACCAAAAGAAATAATGAATTTTCAGATAAAATAAAAGAAGAATTAGAGGTATTTTCGAAAGGAGAAAATTAATATGTTACATCCATCCTATGCTGATTTAATGGCAGTCGTAAATAGTGAGGTAGAACCAGGAGAGCAGAAGGTTGTAAATTCCAGATATTCTATTGTATTGGCAACCTCCAAGCGGGCAAGACAGATTATTAATAACAGCACCCCATTGGTCAGCAGCAAATGTGAAAAGCCATTATCCACTGCCATTGAAGAATTATACCGTTCTAAGGTTAAGATTATCGGTGACGAAGAAGAATAAGAACGATTATTTGGCTGTCTTTTATAAGACAGCCATTTTGAAATAAGCACGCAGACGGGAGTATAAAAGATGGACGGACGGGAAGAAGTACAGGAAACAATAGAAGAGAACACAAAAGAGATAGATGCAGTTACGAATGGTTTGGAAGAACCGGAAGAGAAAAGTTTTAAGGAAGATGCCAGCCTGGCGAAAGAAGAAAAAAGATCCAGGAGAAGTTCCATTGTGAAAGAACTGCTCATTGATCTGTTGATTATTATTCTATGTGTTATGATTATACCTCGATATGTGGTGCAAAGGACGATAGTCAGTGGCTCTTCTATGGAAACAACACTTCAGAATGATGATAATCTTCTGGTGGAGAAGGTGTCTTATCTGATATCCAATCCAAAGCGGTTTGATGTAGTGGTATTTTACCCATATGGCAGAGAGCATGAAGAATATTATGTCAAGAGAGTCATCGGTCTTCCAGGAGAAACCATTCAGATTTTGGGTGAAGACATTTACATTGATGGACAAAAGCTGGAGGAACACTACGGTAAAGACCCGATTACCTATCAGGGGATTGCCGGTGAAGCATTGACCCTGGGTGATGATGAATTTTTTCTGATGGGAGATAACCGGGAGGTGAGCTTTGATAGTCGCTATGAAGAAATTGGTCCTATCTCGAAGGAGTTAATTGCTGGAAAGGCACTGGTTCGAATCTGGCCTCTCAGTAAGTTCGGAGCTTTTACCGATAAATAATATAGGAAACAAATGTAACGATAGATACAGGGAGCGTGTGCGATGATGACAGGTTTTAATAATATCACGGGAAAAAGCTTTATGAATATTGAACCAACCCCCCGTAAGACAGTGAAGACTGCCAATGTCATTACCAGTTCTACCGGGGCAGCAGCTGGAACGGATTTTCAGGATATACTGAATCAAGCTTCCCGTCAGACTTATACCCAGACTCAGCTGGACGATATTTTTCAAAGAGCTGCGGGTAAGTATGATATTTCTTTGGAACTGCTAAAAGCAGTTGCTAAGGCAGAATCCGATTTTGATGTGAGTTGTGTATCTTCCAGTGGAGCTATGGGGGTTATGCAGCTGATGCCGGAAACCGCAAAGGAACTGGGAGTAACGGATGCCTATGACCCAGAACAAAATATTATGGGCGGGGCAAAATATCTCTCCGATAAATTAAAGGAATATGATGGCGACATTTCACTTGCTCTGGCGGCTTATAATGCAGGTAGCGGAAATGTAAGAAAGTATGGAGGAATTCCGCCCTTTACAGAGACTCAGAATTATGTAAAGAAAATCCTTGGATATCTGGAAAATGGATTTTAATTGAAAACACCGGTGGTTAGTAGACAACCACCGGTGTTCCTTTTTGTATATTTTCAAATAAAATTTGAGCATTTTCCTCAGGCATATTAACGCAACCATGAGAACCATTCCTCATATAAATATCGTTGCCAAATTCCCGTCGCCAGGAGGCATCATGGCAGCCGATATTGTGATTAAAGGGCATCCAGTATTTTACTGGTGAACTGTAATCTTCTCCATTTAACACGGCATCCCGTTCTTTATAGGTAATGGAATATATGCCGGTGGGAGTGCCTCGTTTTTTACTTATATTTCCGGTGACGATATCGGAATTCATAATCTCCTCTCCGTCGACATAAAGCCACAGATGCTGCTTTTTAAGGCTGATTTCCACATAAGTAAGACCAATGTCATTTTTATTTCGGGAGCGGGCTATTTGTGAATAAATCGGTTCCCGGGTAACACTTTCACCCTTTTTTATGATGTCATAAAGCGCTTCCGCTTCTTTGCTGCGATTAATAATCCAGCCATAATCACCCCCCTTTACTTTTATGGTTTTTCCATCATGACGGATAAATTCTCTGGTAGAAGCAAAGGTGGTGTAATAATAGCCAAGATAGTTAACATAATTCTTGATTTTATCTTTATTTATGGTGACCTCATAATTTTCATCTATGGTAACCCAGTCCTTAAGTAAGCTGTAATCCAAAATTTCAGTCCGATCACCAAAATCGTAGTTAATGGTGAGTCGGGTATACTTATTGAGGGTCTTGGCTCCCTTTATTAACTTTTCATTGTCCGCAAAGATTTCTGGTTTTTCATAACAGTCATAGTCCCGCAGATCAACAGTGGTAACGGTTTCCAGAACAGCGGCATTCAAAATGGATAAAACCTGATCGAAGTTTAATTTTGTGCCGGGAGTTTCAGGATAGATATAATATCCTTCATCATTTATGGCAATAAAAGCATCCTCAGGCTCCAATATGTTTTCTGGTTGAAAGAAAATTAAATTGCGGATTGCCTCTTTTAATAAATTGCCATCGTATTCACAAGTTGCAGTGAACTCCATGGTGTCCTCGTTAAAGTAGGAAAGAGGCCACTTTAAGGGATTCTGCTTTTCTTTAAAGGCCTGAATCTGTCCATCCGATACATAGTGATAGTTTATGTCTGTGGCATATATGGTATCCGAAACACCCTTTCTTCCGGTAATGAACAGCTCATAGCTGGCGATTTCGCTGGCGATATCAGACTCTGCCTCCGCTACTGTTTTACCAGAATAATCAATGTGATTAATCTGGGTACCAAAATAAAAATGATTTTTATAATAAAGTGCAATAAATAGATAAATGATTGCCAGAGCAACCAGAGTAGCACCTAAGATTCCAAGTAATATTTTTTTTGTGTGAGACATTTGTTTAACCACCTGTTCTGTGTATGATAAGGTAATGCCCAAAATCGGCACCAGGTTTTAACCGCCTGGTCTGAACAATAATATAGTAACATATTATTAGGTAAAGTTAAAAGTGCTCTTTTATTTTTTATCATAAGAAATGGGCAGGCGCTGTTACTGTCACAGGCTTGCCTGTGAACAGTAACAGCAGATTTGACACTGGTTTCATCTTGTTTTATAATAAACTGATATGCCTTATCTGGCACAACTCTGGAAATGAATGATCTTCCAGAGAGAAATTTGAGAAGCCACTTGATTTAGAGAGGAGCAGAGCCATGAAATTTACCAAGATGCAAGGCTGTGGCAACGATTACGTTTATATTAACTGTTTTCAGGAAAAGATAAATAATCCTGAAACATTAGCGAAGCTTTTAAGTGACCGCCATTTTGGTATTGGCGGAGACGGTCTTATTTTGATAAAACCTTCTAAAGCAGCTGACTGTATGATGGAGATGTACAATGCAGATGGTTCCCAAGGGGAAATGTGCGGAAACGGAATCCGTTGTCTGGCAAAATATGCATATGATTACGGGATTGTGAATAAAACTTCGATTTCGGTAGAGACCAAAGCGGGAATCAAAGAACTAGAGCTTACCCTGGAAGACAATATGGTAAAAATGGTTACGGTTGATATGGGAGAGCCGATTGTGACTCCGAAAGAAATACCCGCCATATCTGATGAAGAAGCCATAATAGATGCACTCATAGAGGTGGAGGGGATTCCATATACCATTACTGCCGTATCCATGGGAAATCCTCATGGGGTGGTTTTCGTGGAGGATACTAAAGTCATTGAGCTAGAAAAAATTGGTCCCGGGTTTGAACATCATCCTATGTTTCCTAACCGTGTTAATACAGAGTTTATCCAAATTGTAGATAAAAATACGATAAATATGCGAGTTTGGGAAAGAGGCTCTGGCGAGACATTAGCTTGTGGAACCGGTGCATGTGCCAGCGTATATGCCGCTATTTTAAATGGCAGAACCGATGACCAGGTACTGGTGCATCTTTTAGGAGGCGACCTTACCATATTTTATAATCGGGCTGACAATCATATTTATATGACTGGACCCGCAGAAGTAGTATTTGATGGTGAGATTAATATAGAAAAATTACATGCAGGCTCACAAGAAGCACGCTAAGGCTTGAAGGTGGGAGCAAATGGAAATAAAAGGCACCAAGCGTGCAGATTGGAGCAGAATAATATGAAATTGCAGGACTTATTAAATGGTATGACATATGAGGTACGGAAGGGCGACATTGCCATTTCGGTAAATGAACTGATTTATGATTCCCGAAAAGCAGCAAAAGATAATGTATTTGTATGCATCAGTGGAGCCGTTCGGGATGGTCATGATTTTGCTGAGGAAGTGGTCCGTCAGGGTGTAACAGCTCTGATTGTGGAAAAAGAGATAGCAGTACCAGAAGGAGTGACGGTCATTCAGGTAGAGAATACCAGACTGGCTCTTGCTGTCATGTCGGCCAATTATTTTGGTAATCCGGCTAAGGAATTAAAAACCATTGGGATAACAGGGACGAAAGGGAAAACGACCACGGCGTATATGGTTCATTCCACATTGGAACGGGCCGGTATCAAAACGGGTCTTATCGGGACTGTGGAAACCATTATTGGCAGCGAGCGGACTCCGGCTAATAATACAACCCCGGAATCTTATCTGGTTCAGGAAGCATTTCGCAAGATGGTGGACGCAGGATGCCAGGCTGTGGTCATGGAGGTTTCTTCGCAGGGGCTGATGCTTCATCGAGTAGGGGGATTTGTCTTTGATTATGGTGTATTTACCAATCTGGAGGCTGACCACATTGGACCCAATGAGCATAAGGATATGGAGGATTATATCCAGTGTAAAGCGAAGCTTTTTTCTCAGTGCAAGGTCGGCATCTTAAACCGGGACAGCGAGTATTATCCACGAATGTTAGAAGTTCATACCTGTGAGGTGGAGACCTTTGGTCTTACGAATGAGGCAGATTTGTGGGCGGAGCATATAGAACTTGCACAGTCACCAGGAAAGCTGGGGGTCAAATATGATGTGAAAGGACAAATGGACTTTTCCATTCTGGTAAATATACCAGGACAGTTCAGCGTATATAATTCATTGACTGCTATTGCCATCTGCCGTCATTTTCAGATAGAGGCGGAAGTAATCAGGGAAAGCCTTATGGACATTCGGGTAAAGGGAAGAAGCGAAATGGTACCCATATCAGAACGGTATACGCTGATGATTGATTATGCCCACAATGCCATGAGTCTGGAAAGTCTTTTGATAACGCTGCGGGAATATCAGCCAAAACGATTGGTATGTCTGTTTGGCTGTGGTGGAAACCGGGCAAGGGCACGTCGATTTGAAATGGGAGAAATCTCTTCCAAACTGGCCGACCTTACCATAGTCACCTCCGACAATCCAAGAGAGGAAGAGCCTCAGGCGATTTTAGATGATATTATTGTGGGGGTTAAAAAAGCAGATGGAAAATACATTGACATCATCGACCGGAAAGAGGCCATTGCATATTGTATACATAATGCCTTAGACGGGGATGTCATTGTTCTCACAGGAAAAGGTCATGAAGATTACCAGGAAATCAAAGGGGTAAAATATCACATGGATGAACGAGAATTAATTCAGGAGATTATAGCAGATGGAAGCAATTAAAATAGCAGATTTAGTAAAAGCAGTA
>JAVBLX010000078.1:0-8034 GCA_031553075.1 Acetivibrio sp. | reverse complement strand
AAAAGGCTTCGTCATGAGCAGCTTAACATTAATGAGCTGGCAGAAAAGCTGAAAATCCCTGCTTCTTCTGCGGCAGCCCATGTGAAGGTATTGGAGGAAGCAGGACTTATTAAGACGGAACTGTTGCCAGGAGTCCGTGGTTCCATGAAGGTTTGTAGTATTGGTTTGGATCATATTTATATAGAAGTAAATACGACAGAAACCATTGACGAAGAAACCGAGACAATCCGAATGCCAATCGGAAGCTATGTAGATTACAAAGTAAGCCCAACGTGTGGAATTGTAGGAGCAAAGGGACCAATCGGTGAAGAGGACGAACCAAGAAGCTTTTATAGCCCAGAGCGATTTGAGGCCAAGCTCTTATGGTTTCGTAAGGGGTATGTAGAGTATCGGTTTCCCAATAACAGTTTAACACACCGAAAGGAAAAGCAGCTGGAATTATCAGCGGAGCTTTGTTCCGAAGACCACGAATACAATATGGACTGTCCTTCCGACATTACCCTATGGGTAAATGGAATGGAGGTTGGGACCTGGACCTGTCCAAGTGACTTTGGTGGTCGGCGCGGTGTTCTCAATCCAGACTGGTGGCCGGATAAAAATACCCAGTATGGAGTGCTGAAAAACTGGGTTATAAATGAAAAGGGCACATTTATTGGGGAAGAGAAGATTAGTAATCGCACCATAAAAGAATATAGATTATATGAAAAAGAGTATATTTCAGTAAAAATTGGTGTAAAAGAAGATGCGGAACATGTGGGAGGAATCAATATTTTTGGTGATTGTTTTGGGGATTATGGGCAGAATATTATTATGCGTTTAAGCTTTCAAAAATAAATATATTTTAGAAAAAACACTTTACATCTGGAAGGGTTCATGTTATGATTGGTTTAAAACAAACAGAAAAACTGCATTAAAACAAAAAACATAGAACAAAAAAATATAGATAAAAAATGAAAAGGAGAAGGACATGAAACAACAATTACTGGAAAAATTTATTCAGGTATTCGGAGACACAAAAGATCAACAGGCATACTTTGCACCGGGGCGTGTAAATCTCATTGGGGAGCATACGGATTATAATGGCGGTCATGTATTTCCCTGCGCCCTTACCATTGGTACATATGGGGTGGCAAGAAAGAGAGAGGACAACAAGCTTCGTTTTTATTCCATGAATTTTGATAATCTAGGGGTTTTGGAATCGTCATTGGAAGATTTGGTATATCAGAAAGAAGCCGATTGGACCAATTATCCCAAAGGGGTTATTTGGGCTATGAAGGAAAAAGGATTTTCCATTGATACCGGTATGGATTTGCTGGTTTATGGCACCATTCCTAATGGTTCAGGCTTATCCTCTTCCGCTTCTCTGGAGGTGCTTACGGGCTTTATCTTACGGGATTTGTTTCATCTAGATGTAGATTTTACCAACATTGCTTTGATTGGACAATATTCTGAGAATAAATTTAATGGTGTAAACTGTGGAATCATGGACCAGTTTGCCTGTGCCATGGGAAAAGAAAACCACGCTATTTTCCTGGATACAGCAGACCTGTCTTATGAATATGCGCCGCTGGTGTTGGGAGATGCCAAGATTGTCATTTTAAATACCAACAAAAAGCGTGGCCTTGGAGACTCCAAGTACAATGAACGAAGAAATGAATGTGAAACGGCTCTTGAGGAGTTGCAGAAGGCTGTAGATATCGTGTCCCTGGGAGAACTTTCGGAAGCGGAATTTGAAAAATATAGAGGTATGATTAAGAACGATATTCGTCAAAAGCGGGCAAAGCATGCTGTTTATGAAAATCAGAGAACGATAAAAGCAGTGGAAGCTTTAAAGAATAATCAACTAGAGCTGTTTGGCAAGCTGATGGTTGCCTCTCATGACTCTTTAAGGGATGATTATGAGGTGACGGGGATTGAGTTGGATACTCTGGTAGCGGAAGCGTTGAAGCAGCCAGGAGTTATTGGTGCCAGAATGACAGGAGCCGGATTTGGTGGCTGTGCTGTTAGCATTGTGGATGACAAAGCAGTTGAGGCCTTTATCCAGAATGTGGGGAAAGCTTACGAAGAAAAAATCGGCTACAAAGCAGATTTCTATGTGGTAGAAGTTGGAAATGGTCCTACGAAGCTGTAAACGTTTTCCATTTTGAGGATGGGCTGGAGTGTGAATTAGTTTCTTGGCGATGGGTGAGAAGATAGGAGGATATTTATGACAATTTTAGTATTAGGCGGAGCAGGATACATCGGTTCCCATACAGTATATGAATTGATTGATCGGGGAGAAGATGTGGTAATCATTGATAATCTTCTTACTGGTTATGAAAAAGCAGTGCATCCAAAGGCAAGGTTTTACAAAGGAGATATCCGAGACAGGGATTTTTTAGAGGACGTGTTCAGCAAAGAAAAAATTGACGGAGTGATTCATTTTGCAGCCAGTTCCCTGGTTGGAGAGAGTATGACCCTGCCACTAAAGTACTATGATAACAACCTGTATGGAACCAAAGTATTGTTGGATGCTATGGTGGCTCATGGGATTGATAAAATTGTATTTTCTTCTACGGCAGCTACCTATGGAGAACCAGAAAGAGTACCAATTTTAGAGTCAGACCGGACCTTGCCTACCAATCCATATGGAGAAACCAAATTATCCATGGAAAAGATGTTCAAGTGGGTGGGGGAAGCACATGGGCTGCGTTTCGTATCTTTACGCTATTTTAATGCCTGTGGAGCCCATAAAAGTGGTGAAATTGGCGAAGCTCACAATCCGGAATCCCATCTGATTCCACTGATACTTCAGGTACCAAATGGCAAACGGGAGGCCATCAGTGTATTTGGAAATGACTATGAGACCAAAGATGGCACCTGTGTAAGAGATTACATTCATGTAACCGATTTGGCCCAGGCACATATTCTCGCAATGGAATATTTGGCTCAGGGGAAGGAAAGCAACATTTTTAACCTGGGTAATGGTATTGGATTTACTGTAAATGAAGTAATTGAAGCAGCCAGAAAGGTGACTGGTCATGAAATTCCAGCCGTAATCTGTGAAAGAAGAGGCGGAGATCCTGCCCAGCTGATTGCTTCCAGTGAAAAAGCAAAAACAGTTTTGGGCTGGAAACCAGAGCATGAGGAATTGGAAGAAATCATAGAATCTGCGTGGAAGTGGCATAAGAATCACCCAGATGGCTATTAATAAACCACATAGAGGATATCAATAAAAGTCCCCTCTGATTGAATATTAAAAAGCCAGGAGGGTGCAGTTTCTGTGAGGGGCTGTTGCACCTTAGATGAATAATCTATGGTGCAATAGCTCCCTCTATGTTAGAATTTTACGCGTGGAGAAGACGCAGATAGGAGTCTGAAATGGACCGTAAATTAGTCTATGAAAGTATTGAAAAACTGGTTTCTTATGGACTATATACTGGTTTGATTGAGAAAGAGGACCAGATTTATACCACCAATCAGTTGTTGGAATTACTCCATTTAAATGAATTTGAAACGGTGGAAGGTGATAAAACTTCTACGGTAGAAGACCTTGAAGAAATTTTAAAGGGACTTCTTGATTTCGCCTGTGAATCAGGGATGATTGAGGATAACACTACAGAGCGTGACCTGCTTGATACAAAGATTATGAATATATTGGTTCCAAAGCCAAGTCAGGTCATTAAGACCTTCCAGGAGTTATATGAAAAAAACCCACAGGCAGCGACGGACTATTATTATAAAATAAGCCAGGATAGCGATTACATACGTCGCTACCGGATAAAAAAAGACCAGAAATGGACCGCTCAGACGGATTATGGAACCCTGGATATCACCATTAACCTTTCCAAACCGGAAAAGGATCCGAAAGCCATCGCTGCTGCAAAAAATGCAGTCCAAAGTGGTTACCCCAAATGCCTTTTGTGCAAAGAAAATGAAGGTTATCAGGGACATCTTAACCATCCGGCGCGAAACAACCACCGAATCATTCCGGTGGAAATTAACGAGCAGGAATGGGGTTTTCAGTATTCTCCTTATGTTTATTATAACGAGCATTGTATCGTATTTAATGGAGAACATACCCCGATGAAGATAGACAAGGCAGCCTTTCAAAAGCTGTTTGACTTTGTAAAGCAGTTCCCTCACTATTTTGTAGGATCCAATGCCGATTTGCCAATTGTTGGCGGTTCTATTTTAAGTCATGATCATTTTCAGGGGGGAAACTATGAGTTTGCCATGGCCAGGGCAGAAGTGGAATATTCCTGTGTTTTTAAGGGATATGAGCAGATTGAAGCGGGAATTGTAAAGTGGCCAATGTCAGTCATCCGTCTGCGGAGTAAAGATGAAAAAGAGCTAATTGAACTGTCGGATGTTATTTTAAGGAATTGGAGAGCTTACAGTGATCCTGAGGCTATGATATTTGCGGAAACAGAGGGAGAGCCTCATAATACCATAACGCCAATTGCCAGAAAAAAAGGTGATATGTTTGAAATAGACTTAGTTCTTCGAAATAATCTCACGACCGACGAGCATCCCCTGGGGTTATACCATCCTCACAGTGAGCTTCATCACATCAAGAAAGAAAACATCGGATTAATAGAAGTTATGGGGCTTGCAGTATTGCCAGCCAGACTCCGGGATGAAATGGCACTTTTGAAGGAATATATCCTTACTGGAAAAGAAATCGCATCCAATGAAGTGATTGAAAAGCATGAAGACTGGGTAAAGGAATTCGCAAGAAGCTATGAGTCAATTAATGCAGAAAATATAGATGAAATCATAAATAAGGAAATTGGGCTTGTATTTTCAAAGGTATTGGAGCATGCCGGAGTCTACAAATGGGATGAGCCAGGGAAACGTGCATTTTTAAAGTTTATAGAAAGTGTTTCATAGATATGGAAATAAGCGGTTGCCTTTGAAAAAAGGATGAGAAATACAATTTAAATGTAAGCATATGTTAATGATTTTTGTAAACAATTGTAAATTTATAGAAATTTTATTAAAATTTGATTGACAATCTGTTGGGTTTCAGCTATATTGAATCTTAATAAAAGGGAGTAGCTGGCACGAGAGTGTTTGCGATGTCGTCAATCTCGATGGGACTTTTAGTTACCATCCGTATCGTAACGAAGCAGCGAGACTTTTATTGCATGTTGTTATGCAGTAAAAGTCTCGTTTTTTATTTTGCCGGAATTTCAATGGATTTCCGGATGAATAAAAACTGACTCTTATTCTTGCATAATGGATTAATTTCTACATTTGATGCAAATAATATGTAATGGAAAGGAAACGGATGAAGATGAAAAATTTTTACAACGAAACCAGCCAAACGGTTAGGGAGACCTTAAATGGTCATCAGTCCTCCCTAACAACCGCGGAGGCAAAAAGTCACCAGGAAAAATTTGGACTGAATGAAATCGTGGAAGGAAAGAAGAAAACAATTCTCCAGATTTTTTTAGAACAATTTGCAGACTTCCTTGTTATCATCTTGATTGTGGCTGCTATAGTATCTGGTTTTATGGGAGATTTTGAAAGTACAATTGTTATTATAGTGGTAATCACCATGAATGCCATTTTGGGAACCGTACAGACGATCAAAGCAGAAAATTCACTTAACAGCTTAAAAGCATTATCTGCCCCCAATGCCAAAGTAATCCGGGATGGTGCGATTAAAGAAATCCCCAGTATTGAGGTAACCGTTGGTGATGAAGTCTGTCTTGAGGCGGGTGATTCGGTGCCGGCAGATGGACGTATTTTAGAAAGCGCCAGTCTTAAGCTGGATGAGAGTGCACTAACAGGAGAAAGCCTTGGTGTTGACAAGTACATTAATATTATTGATGGTGAGGTTCCTTTGGGAGATCGGAAGAACATGGTTTATTCCGGCACATTTGTTACATATGGAAGAGGTTCCTATATTGTAACAGATGTGGGTATGAGTACAGAGGTTGGAAAGATTGCCGCTCTTCTGAAATCGGCTTCCGAAAAGAAAACTCCTCTTCAAAGAAATTTAGATGATTTTGGTAAGAAATTATCGACGATTATACTTATTTTCTGTGGTATTTTATTTGGTATCACGGTACTTCGAGGTGGTGAGGTGGCGGATGCCTTCCTGTTTGCTATCGCCCTTGCTGTAGCAGCGATTCCAGAAGCATTAAGCTCCATCGTAACCATTGTATTGGCCTTCGGAACCCAGAAAATGGCCAAAGAAGGTGCCATTATTCGTAAGCTTCAGGCGGTAGAAGGTCTGGGAAGTGTATCAATTATCTGTTCGGATAAAACGGGCACCCTGACCCAGAACAAAATGACCGTAACTCATTATTATGTTAATGAAATGAAGGTGGATGCCAATGACATTGATCCGGAAAATCCATCCCATAAGCAGATGCTTCGTTACAGCATCCTTTGTAATGACTCCAGTAACATTGGCGGGTCTGAAATCGGTGATCCTACGGAAACAGCTCTCATCAATCTGGCGGATAAAGTGGGTGTCCCACCAGAACGTCTGAGAGGTGCTTATGTACGTTCCTCAGAAGTACCATTTGACAGTGACCGGAAGCTTATGTCAACCTTCTATGAATTAAAAGACGGCTTTACAATGATTACTAAGGGTGCTACCGACGTAATGCTTAACCGGGTTAAATATATTCAAAAAGACGGTGAAATCGTTCCGATTACCCAGGCTGATCTGGACAAAATCAATAATCAGAACGAAGATTTTTCCAAAAATGGTTTACGTGTACTGAGTGTTGCCTTCAAAAAATATAACCAGAGCCAAAGCATTACTCTGGAAGATGAACAGGATTTAGTTTTCTTAGGACTTATTTCCATGATGGACCCTCCAAGAGTGGAAAGTGCAGAAGCCGTTGCTGAATGTAAACGTGCTGGCATTAAGCCAATCATGATTACCGGTGACCATAAGGTAACAGCAGCAGCCATTGCAAAACAAATCGGCATTCTGGAAAACTATGATGAAGCCTGTGAAGGTGCTGAAATTGACAAATTAAGTGACAAAGAATTAAAGGACTTTGTAGAGCATATATCAGTTTATGCCAGAGTGTCTCCGGAACACAAAATCCGTATTGTCCGGGCATGGCAGGACAAAGGAAATATCGTTTCCATGACAGGAGACGGTGTAAACGATGCACCAGCTCTTAAGCAGGCGGATATTGGTGTGGCCATGGGAATCACTGGAAGTGAAGTATCTAAGGATGCTGCTTCCATGGTACTGACGGATGACAACTTTGCGACGATTGTAAAAGCCATTGAAAATGGACGAAATGTATATGGAAATATTAAAAATTCCATTCAGTTTTTATTATCCGGAAACTTTGGTGGGGTACTGGCTGTACTTTATGCATCCATTATTGGTTTACCAGTACCGTTTGCACCAGTGCACTTATTATTTATCAACCTGCTGACTGATAGTCTTCCAGCGATCGCACTAGGGTTGGAACCACATTCCAAAGCGGTTATGGAGGAAAAGCCAAGACCAATGAATGAGCCTATTTTAACCAAGGATTATTTATCAGTTATTGGTTTCCAGGGTGTTGTAATTGCGATAACAACCATGATTGCCTTCTATTTGGGATATCAGGGTGGAAATGCGGTGCTGGGAAGTACTATGGCGTTTGGAACTCTTTGCTTGGGACGACTGGTTCATGGATACAACTGTAAGTCAAGAAAGCCGGTGCTTTTTAAGAAGCGTTTCTTTAACAATGTTTATTTACAAGGGGCGTTTTTGATTGGACTTGTTTTGATTACTGCGGTGTTGACGATACCGGCTATGCAGGATGTGTTTAAGGTGCAGACTTTGAATTTTAGTCAGTTGTTTACGGTTTATGGATTGGCATTTTGTAATTTATTGGCGATTCAACTTATTAAGAAATTGGTGAAGTAAATTTGTGTTTGGTGGCTGAGAGGACGCTCCTGAGATATAGGCTGCGAACGCCGAAAGAGCGGGTGGGTCAATGCCTCCCAGGAACGGCTTCCTTGGAAAACGGCTCGCATGCGAAAGATTTCTGGCTAGCGTAGAAGCACCGAAAGAACTAAGACTTT
>JAVBLX010000058.1:0-14696 GCA_031553075.1 Acetivibrio sp. | reverse complement strand
TGCCTTAGGCGGATTAGCAGGCTTGTAAACATAGTAGGTAATTGGACTGGTGCCATTGCTGCTTGGGTATGTTCCTGTTTCTTTTGTAAAATTCATAAAGAAAACCCCCTTTCTGATACTTTTATCCTACTATCAGGAGGGCGGTTTGTAAAGGCATATTTATTAATAAAAGGACATATGTAAAAAGACATAGTTACAATACACTGTACTAGTACATCGAGGAATACAAACGCATTTTTATATTAAAAAGGTAACCAATCCATTTTAATTGGTTACCTTTTTAATATAAATTAAGATAAAAGCATACGGTCGTTTGCAAACTCGCCACCGCTGACAGTTTCGAATTTTTCCAGCAAATCCTTTACTTGAAGATTCTTCTTCTCTTCGCCAGCAACATCATATACAATCCGGCCTTCGTGCATCATAATCAATCGATTTCCAATATGAATAGCGTCCTTCATATTATGAGTTACCATAAGTGCGGTCAGCTGATCTTCCTCGACGATTTGTTTGGTTAAATCCAGCACCTTTTTCGCTGTCTTAGGATCCAAAGCAGCCGTGTGCTCATCCAGCAAAAGCAGCTTTGGTTTTTCCAATGTAGCCATAAGCAAAGTCAATGCTTGACGCTGTCCTCCAGAAAGGAGTCCAACCTTAGAAGACATCCGGGTTTCCAATCCTAAATCCAGCTTTTTCACCAGCTCTTTATAATAAGATTTCTCTTCCTTGGTAATACCCCATCCAAGACCTCTTTTTTTGGTACGGCGGTGTGCCAATGCAAGGTTTTCCCGAATTTCCATATCAGCAGCAGTACCCTTCATTGGGTCTTGGAACACACGGCCAATCAGGCGAGCCCGCTCGTGCTCCTTCTGTTGGGTAATATTCAGACCATCCAGAACCAGAGTACCCTGATCCACCGGATAAACACCGGCAATCATATTGAGTAACGTGGATTTTCCGGCCCCATTACCACCAATAATGGTAACGAAATCGCCAGGATGTAAATGGAGGTCAACCCCTCTTAAAACATGCTTTTCGTTAATTGTGGCGACATTAAAGCTTTTATGAACATCAGTAATTTTCAACATTATTGTGCACCTCCTGCCTGCTTAGGCTTCTGTCTGTTCCCGACCAGAATTGGAACGGAAAGGGCAGCCGCTACCATAAGAGCAGTCAACAGCTTCAAATCATTGGTATCCAATCCCATCTGAAGCACCAGTGCAATAATAATACGATAAATAATAGAACCACCTACAATAAAGGAAAGCTTCTTAGCAAAATTGGCCCGTTTTCCCATGAATACTTCACCAATTACAATAGAAGCAAGACCGATTACGATAGCACCCTGTCCCATACTCACATCAGCATAACTTTGGCTTTGAGAAACCAGGGCACCGGACAAGGCAATTAATCCATTGCTGATAGCAAGACCAAGAATCTTGGTCGTATCGGTATTCTGTCCAAGGGCCCGAATCATATCCTCATTATTACCCGTAGCACGGATGGCAGAACCCATTTCCGTACCGAAGAACCAGTATAAAGCCGAAATAATTAAAATGCAGGCAAGGACTCCGATTAATAGTGCCACACAGGTTTGCAGAAGAGAATCCTTCATGGGAACCCCATGTAACAAATCTTTAATATGGGTAACAATGGTTTTTACGCCAAGCATAGGCATATTAGGCTTACCCATAATTCGGATATTAATGGAATAAAGGGAAATCATTGTCAGGATTCCAGCCAGAATAGCTGGAATTTTCAGTTTGGTATGTAATAATCCAGTAACAGTACCTGCTATCATGCCAGCCAAAGCAGCAATAATCAATGAGGTATAGGAATTGATTCCCAGTCCCACCACCAGGCTGGCGCTAATACAGCCGCCCAGTGCAAAGCTTCCGTCGCAGGTCATATCTGCAAAGTTAAGCAAACGAAATGTAATAAAAACGCCAAGGGCCATGATTCCCCACATAAATCCCTGAGGGATGGCACCAAATACAGCGAGTAAAAGACTCATAAGAACCTCCAAAAAATTTATTCACCAAGCTTTGCTAACAATTCGTCAGGGATTGTAATACCAAGCTGTGCTGCAATATCTTTATTAATAGTTAAGCTTAAATTTTGACAATATTCAATTGGCATATCAGCTGGTTTTGCTTCGCCCTTAATGATTTTAACTGCCTGAACGCCGGTTTGATAACCCAGTTCATAGTAATTAATTCCATAGGTTGCAAGACCACCTTCATTTACCATGTTTTCCTCACCGCAGATGACAGGAATGCCATTTGGAGTAGCTACCATGGAAACAGTTGCCATACCATTTGCGATCATATTGTCGGTTGGTGCGTAGATGGCATCTACTTTTCCAACCAGAGACTGAACAACCTGCTGAATCTCATTGGAATTTGACACGGTTGCTCTCTCAGAAGTAATACCCATTTCAGTGGCAACAGCCTCTGCCATATTGGCCTGGAGTTCGGAGTTGCTTTCTGCAGAACAGTATAAAATAGCAATATGTTTTGCATCAGGAATCAACTGAGTTAGTAGCTCCATCTGCTCTTTGATTGGATTTAAATCGGATGTACCGGAAACATTGGTGCCAGGTGCTTCATTGGAATTTACCAGACCAGCATCGGCTGGGTCTGTAACGGCAGTTACCAGGATTGGAATATCCTTGGTTGCATTGAAGCAGGACTGTGCAGCAGGAGTGGCAATGGCCAAAATAAGATCCATGTTGTCGTTGGCAAATTTTGAAGCAATAGTATTGCAGTTACTCTGGTCTCCCTGCGCATTTTGTAAATCCAGCTGGATGTTTTTGCCGTCTTCATAACCGGCATCTTTTAATGCTGCTATAAATCCGTTATAAGATGCATCCAGTGCTTTATGAGCTACCAGTTGGCAAATACCGATTTTGGTTAATTTTTCTCCTGTGCCTGCAGAGTTGCTTTGTTCTCCGCTGTTGGCACTCTGTCCGCATCCTGTCAAGGCGGTACAAGTTAAAACTCCTGCTAATGCAAGAGCAGCAAATTTTTTCATTTTCTTCATCCTCTTACCTCATTTTTCAATTTTTTTGGTTTTACGATTTAAAACACTAAAGCGACAACGTTTTTAATCAATAAAGTGAGTATACAATGTTTCGAGACATTCGTCAAGAGTGTGAATGGGGATTTTTATGGCAATTTTTGAGGGAATTGAAGGTTTTGCAGGCAGAAAAAGGTGGGGTAAATGTCACTAATTATGGAAGTATTTTTGTTTTGGGGTTTTTGATAAGATAATTCAAGAGACAAAAGGCTATGTATGATAATTTAGGCCTTATTTGTTAAGTGAATTATTAGGAGGAGTATGTAATGCATCAGAAAATACCATATCAATATAAAAATCTCCCAATTCCTGGTGGTGGGTATGTGACGGGATTTCTTTTTTCAAAAAATACCCCTGATATTCTTTATATTCGCACGGATATTGGCGGCACATACCGATATTCCTACGAAGAAAAGCGTTGGCATAGTTTGATTTTCCATGTAACCATGAAGGAATTGAGTGAGAGCTTTCCGGCGGCAATTGCCCTGGATGAAACGGCACCGGAGACTTTATATGTTGCCTGTGGTATAGATGGCAGAGAAGAAGGCGTTCTTGCTGTTTCTCACGATGGCGGTGGCTGCTTTGATTATTTTTCCATTCCAGCATTGGTACACGGGAACCTCAATGGGCGAGGTACGGGTTTACGTCTGGTGGTAGACCCATCAGAGCCTGGGACTTTATATTTTGCCAGTCAGCAGGGGGGACTTTTGCGTAGTGAAAATGGTGGGAGGACTTGGGAAAAGCTGGAGGTTAATGGCGAAGAATATTTGACCATGATCTGGGTTTCTCAGGACGGAAATACTCTTGTAGTTGGAACTGCAGGAATTACACATAGAAAAGAACACGAAAGAGGGCATAGTCTTTATGTTTCGTATAATAGAGGAGAAAAATTTATTCCTCTGGCAATGCCTGAAAATCAAGAGATACGGGATTCACGTCTGTCCGGTCTGGTGGCGCAGAGGTATGATTTTGATGGGACTCACCTCTATATTACCTTGTCTGTAACCGGAAGCCGCTCTTATGTGGTGGAAAATGGATATAGCTGTGATTCCGGGGATGCCATTGGAGGGATGGTTCTGCGCTATAACTTTGATGCAGAGGGAAAGATAACTGGATATACGGATATTTCACCGACTAGGCCAACGGAGGGGTTTCTGGAATATGGATTCAGCGGGATTTCTTCCTGTGCGTTAAAGCCGGGAATACTGGCTTGTTCTACTATTTGCAAGAACGATGGAGACATGATTTTTCTTTCCTATGACAGCGGAAATACATGGAAACCAGTCTTATTTGATTTACAAATTGGAAAAATGGAGTTTCGGACACCCTATATGCGTCCGGAATGTAATGGTGGCCATAGCTTAATACATTGGCTTAGCGATATTAAAATAAATCCGTTTAACCCAGATGAGTTGTGGTTTAATTCTGGAACAGGTGTCTTTGTTACCAGGAATCTTACGGAGGAAACCGTCATTTTTACTGATTGGTGTGATGGATTGGAAGAAACGGTTCACCTCAATATTTACAGTGTACCGTCAGGGGAAGTTAAAGTCATTGATATTCTGGGTGACTTGGGTGGTTTTGCGTTCCGAGACCTTGATACTCCTTGCGATAATTCATTTGCTGATGTGGAAGGAAACCGTTATATTACTTGTATCAATGCAGATTTCTCTGATGTTCACCCAGAAACAGTAATTGTCACGCCCCGGGGAAACTGGACTGGTAAGACCAAAGGAGGACTGATTTTAAGTAAAGATCAATGTAAATCCTTTCATCGTTTACCAATGCCATTTGGGCTGTCGGAAAAGACCGACCAGCTCCTCCGCAGTATTGAAAATCCCAATGTAAACGCTGGCTGGGTGGCAATGTCGCCGGACTGTAAGAACATTGTCTGGTCCATAGCGGATATGATCGAATTGCCTGGCGATGCGGTAGTTTATAGTCATGATGGCGGCGAGTCTTTTTGTGTGGTAAAATTATATAATACGTCGGGGCAGGAATTTATGTATAATACCAATGTAGATGACACAAAAGTAGATGATAGAGATGGAGAAGTGCACGAAGAAGCAGGTAAAAAAGTATCGTTACTGAAGGTGTTTTCTGACAGGGTCAATTCCTCGCTGATGTATGGGTTTGGAGAAAATTCCCGCATATTCATAAGCAGAGACGGGGGAGCGACCTTTTGGGAAAAAGAGATATCAGGAGCATTACCAGCCGTCAATTTCGGCTTGATCGATTGTGCGAATAAGACAGAAATTCGGGTGGAATCTGGTAAAGAAGGAAGTCTTTATTTGGCAGTTGGAGAGCAAGGATTATGGAAAATGGATTATCATTTGGAAGAGGAGGCCCTATCCTTTCAGCAGATTACCACAGACGGAGATGAAGTATACCGTATAGGATTAGGGCTTTTGCGAGAAGGTGGAGATTACATAAGCGAGCCAAAAGCACTATATATTTGTGGAATATTGAAAGGGGAATATGGTTTCTTTCGGTCTTTAGATCAGGGAGAGAGCTGGCAAAGAATAAACGATGATTCTCAGATGTTTGGAGATATTAACAGCATGGATGGAGATTGCAGGACGTTTGGGCGGTTTTATCTGGCTACGGGGTCATTGGGAGCTGTTTATGGAGATGTGAAACTGTGTGTTTAGTGGCTGCGGGGACGCTCCGCTGAGATAGACTTCGAACGCCGAAAGCAAGGGGTAATAAGAACCCGGAGAGCTCCTTAGTGAAACGGAATTGAGACTCTGGGGTATTGTGGAGGGCCACTGCCCGAGACAATACCCCGCCTAGAGGCTCAATGGAGTGGGTGGAGCGTGGGCACTCGGAGGGATTGGAAAGGCGCTGGTTCAGGCGTTCGAAGTCCATATCCAGGAGCGTCCTCGTCGCCTATACACAAAGTTATCCCTTACCCCTTTTTTCGCCAAGTAACTGCAAATACAAGTGCCGCAGCAAGGACAATGATAACCCCTCCAAGAATAATAGGAGTAGTTCCCCAAAGAGTGCCACTGGCTGTAGTGTCCTCATCCTGCTGCCCCCAAGGTGCATTTCCGATATCAGGCATATTTTCCATGTTTGGTGCATTTTGCCCGTTCATATCAGGTGGATTCTGCCCATTCATATCCGGCGGATTCTGCATATTATTATTTTGGTTATCTGTCCTTTGACCCTGACGGCCTCCGCCCCGTGTCCCCATATTGCTGAACATGGTTATCTGATCTTCTGTTAAGCCCAGCTTCAAAAGCTGTTCTTTTATTTCATCCGTAATCTCACCGTCAGCACCCTGAATAATCGACATTGCTTGTTCCATTATCTCCTGGTCTACATCAAACATTCTGCCGCCCCCATTTGTGGGTGCGTTGTCCATTCCACCATTTTCTCTATTTCCACCCATCATACTTCCCAGAGCATTCATATCTACCGAATCAGCAGCGACAAGCGTGGCTGAATTTGCACTTTGCTCCTCTGTTGTGGAGGGTAGGGTTCCATCCAATTGGGCTTGAATGCTTTCGGATCTTAAAAGCCCAAGGTTTTCAAAAGAAGTCAGAGCCTCTTTGTATTCTTCATAGGTATAAAAAGCAGTTGAATCAGTTTTTATACATTCACCAATTTGTTCATCCAGCATCTTAATCAATTCGACAAATTTTCCGCTGTTGAAATAGCCGTTAATGATATCCTGCAGGTATTGATGATATTTTTCCAGATACTCTTCGTTTTCTAAAACCATAGCCAGTAATGGGCGGTCAGAGACAGAGACACCGCTTACGGGAGTGTCAATAGGAAAGTTTACAACGTCAGAGGCACTTCCTGACTGGAACCCACCCCAGGCCAGATTGTAGTCCCATGGTAAGATGGTTACTTTTCCGTCTTTTTCATAAAGAAAATAATTTTGTGCCATATTGGATAAATAGCTGTCCAGATTTACGGAAACTGTTTGAGCTGCAAAATAGCGAATAATCTGGTCTACATCAAAGTGCTGCTCCAAGTCCTTCCCTTCAGAAAGGGCTTTTAATGCCTTTACTAATCGCTTTTCATCGGATTCATTGGTTTTCGTGACAGCATTTTCGAAGATAGAAGAATAACTGTCGGGGTCATCATCGGTATAAGCCAAGCTTCCCCCGCCGGAATCATTTCCCATACCGCCCATCATACCTTCGCCCATCATACCTCCGCCCATACGACTTGTTCTATCCGTTGTATCAGAAGTGCTTTCCTCCACTTTGTTTTTCATACCTCTTCCCATGCTGGTTTTAACGCTGTACAGCTGACCAAGAATTCCGTAGGTGCGCTCCATGAATTCCTCATCATAGCTTTCTACAGCCAGATAAACTCCCCAGCTTTGCCCATTTAGAGATATATCTGCATATTCGTACAAGGTAGTATCTACGCCGATATATTTCATAATGTCATAGGAAACGTATTCCTTCATATAGGTGGCATCTCCCAGCATATTGTTGACGACAAAGGAACTTAACCCGTAACAGGTCTGACCTTTTATATATTCATCAAATTTTAAACGGAAGCTGTAGCGGTGGGAATCAGAAGAGGATACCTGAGTAAGGCTGGAATTACCCTTAGGGCGAATTCCCACATTCGTATAGCGAGTACCATTTACGGTAACATTGCAGGCAATATATTCCTCTGCGGTAGCGTTGGCAAGCATTTCCGTCCAAGCTTCTTCGTCCGCTTCAATTTCAATGGAAATGGTTCCTGAGCCGAAAAGCTTTGTCACATATTCTGGCTGGTACGAACCGATTGTTCCATCGTTTGCCAGATAGAGGATACCACCAGTCAAGAGCAGTACCACTACCATAACGGCCACAACAATCTTATTTATGTGCTTGCTTTGTATCATGCCATATATTCTCCATTGTAGCTTACCAATACCGCATTAGTTACACCGGTTACGGAAAGCATTTTATCAATAAACTCGGTTGACATTTCTTTTAAACGGACTTCCATTGTCATTTCATATCCGCTTTTAGAAAGGGATTTGGATTTTAAAAGGTGTTTCTTTGTACTTTCTTCAATTAAAGTAGTTACATCTCTTACTGCCTTATCTGTATCACAATTTACAATAACGATGTATGGAGTATCCGTTGCTTTTCGATTGGCAAATAAGATTAAAAAGATTCCAATCACAGCGGTTCCGATAATGGCAAGGGGAATAAGTCCGGCACCGATTACAATTCCGGCGGTAATAGACCAGAACAAAAATGCAATATCCAAAGGTTCTTTTACTGCCGTACGGAAACGGACGATAGATAAAGCACCTACCATACCAAGGGATAAAATAACGTTTGAGGTTACAGCCAGAATAACAAGCGTTGTGATCAAAGTCATCGCCATCAGGGAAACCCCAAAAGAAGCGGAATACATGACTCCGGCAAAGGTCTTTTTATATACCATGAAAATAAATAATCCCAGTACAAATGACAGTAGCATGGCTATGGTTACATCTAAAATGGAAAAATCAACCGCCTTTTCTAAAAAACTGGATTTTAAAATATCATTGAATGTCATATCAATCTCCTATCTGCGCATCTTTACGCATGTGTTATATAATATTTTGGTTTTATTTGTATTCGTCTGTATTTATGAGACCCGATATTGTGTGCAAGGCTCAATTGGTCTGCCATAATAATCCTGCGACTAAATAATAGCACGGGAAATGGCGTATTTGGAAAATGCCGATACTTGTCGGTTTTGAAGCTGAACCAAGTCTCTTACAATTTGTGGAAGAAATTCATCATATTTGACTTCCATTATGGTCTCGCCTGTGGGCAGAAATTTTTCGTTTTCCTCGGATAAAAAGCTTTGTATGTTAGGGGTCGAAGCAATTTTGGAATCGAAAGTAACTCTTACATTTCCAGGTGCATAGATATAAGCCTCTCGCTCGTACTCGATTACATTTCTAGGGCGAAGCTGCTGGAAATTCATCTTGGAATACAATTCCAGACCCAAAGGTTTTTTTATCTCCTTCAGAACCTCTATCTCGCCATCAATGAGGCGTTGACATTGTTCTGCTGTTATGCTGGCAGATATCTTGTTGCAAAGCCCCTTCATTTTTGATTTCTTTTCTAATTTGATAAAGCTTGTATCTCCATTGTAAAGACGGATTCGAAACTTTTCACGAAAGGGGTATCCATTTAACTTTTCATTTAATACCTTGTCCTGATAATTATCAAAATAAAGAGAACGTACACTGTAGGTTCCGTAAACATCACTGTTTTCATCCCAGTCCATGAAGGTTTTCAGTTTAGATGCAATTTCGATATAATCCATGTGATTAATCCGGTATTTTAATTCATGCCGCAATTTGATTGTTTCCATTTTTTCACCTCACTTTCTTTTGCTTTTTTGCTAATCGCAATACATTATTATCATTACTCTGCTTTGGTGCTATCAGCTGCTCTGCACGATTTAGTAAACGCCATGCCGATAGTCAAATCAAGTGACTGATAAAAGTATATTTTTCTTATATGAAAGTCAGATGCAGAGTAAAAGAATGTTTCGTGAAATATCATTCCCTCGTTAATCATAATTTCATCACAAACTCATCACAAAACTCTGTTAGGATGACCTGAAACATAGTATAATGACTTTAGATTAGAGTGAGGAGCGCCAAAACGCGCAGATGGGAGCTTGATTATGTATCATATCTTAGTTGTAGATGACGAAGATCCAATTCGCATTGGATTAAAGGAATACGCCGAGTTTATGGGATATAAAGTAACAGAGGCAAAGGATGGCATGGAAGCAGTGGCTTTATGTAAAGAAAATGATTACGATGTTATCATCATGGATGTCATGATGCCCAAACTGGACGGATTTATGGCCAGCAAAGAGATAAGGAAGTCGAAAGACATTCCGATTCTAATGCTCTCCGCCCGTTCGGAAGAGTATGATAAATTATTCGGTTTTGAGCTGGGCATTGATGATTATGTAACCAAGCCCTTTTCACCCAAAGAAGTACTTGCTCGAATTAATGTAATTGTTACCCGTAATTCCAAAAGACTAGCTTCACTCCCCACCGAATCCAATGGCGAGGTGTATCGTTTTGATGGCCTAACCGTTGATATAACCGGGCGAAGTGTCCTTGTAGATGGCGTAAAAGCAGACATGACCCCCAAAGAATATGACCTTTTATTTTATTTGGTGCGGAACAAAAACATTGCCTTAAGCCGCGAAAAAATCCTCACGGAAATCTGGGGATATGACTTTTATGGTGATGACCGCACAGTAGATACCCATATTAAAATGCTGCGTATGCGAATCGGCAATTATAAAGATTTCATCGTTACCTTGAGAGGAGTGGGATATAAGTTTGAAGCTTGATTTGTCCAGTTTAAAATTTAAGAATCGGCTATATTATATACTTTTTGCCGCATTAATCCTTAGTCTTCTCTGGTTATTGCAGGTAATCTTTTTTAAGAGCTTTTATCAGACCATGAAGACCAACGAGATAGTTAAAATAGGTAATGAAATAGTAAGTTTATACGGCACCGAGGAATTTGAAAATCAGGTAAGTAAATATGCCTATCATAACAATATTCTGGTTTATTTTATGGATGAAAGTGGTAGTGTTCTATTTGCTCAAGACAGCTTTGATATGCCGAAAAACAATCAGTTCCGTGCCATGCCGCCAGAAGAATTCCAAACCTTTAAAGAAAAGCTTTCTCAGTCCGCTTCCTCCAGTACTCACTTTATCCATGGTGACAAGGGGCGTACCTTTATTTCTTATGGTGCCATTTTAAAAAACACCGCAGAGGATGCCTATTATTTGTATTTAAGCTGCCCTCTGCAACCGATGGAGTCTACCATTGAAGTACTGATGCAGCAGCTAATCATCATTACGATTATTACCTTTATACTTTCACTAATGATTGCCCAGATTATTTCTCGGAAGCTTTCCGCTCCGATCATAAATCTGACCCAGGCAGCCAAGCTTCTGGCAAAAGGTGACATGACTGTGACCTTTAATCAGAAAGGATACACAGAAATTCGGGAGCTTTCTGAAGCACTGACCTATGCTACGGAAGAGCTATCCCAGCTGGAGGAGTATCGTAAAGACTTTATTGCCAACATTTCCCACGACCTGAAAACCCCTCTCACCATAATTAAATTTTATGGTGAGATGATTCACGATGTTTCCGGTAATGACCCGGAGAAACGGAACGCTCACTGCGATTTAATTATCAAAGAAACGGACCGCCTCAGTGGTTTGGTTTCCGAGCTTTTGGAACTGTCCCGCTTTCAAGCTAAGGATACAGTTCTGCAGAAATGTGACTTTAATATTAGTACCTGCCTAAGAGAAATCGTGAACGGACTCTATATTTTATCAGAACGAGATGGATATGACTTTCAATTAAATATAGAAGAAAATTTAACTGTGTTTGGCGATGAATCCAGCATGAAGCGGGTTCTTTACAACCTTATCACCAATGCAGTTAACTATACTGGAGAAAATAAGAAAGTATATGTATCTTTGAAAAAAGCAGGAAGTAAAATTCGGTTTGAAGTTCGGGATACGGGAAAAGGGATTTCGGAGGAAGAACAGAAGAATATTTGGGAACGGTATTACAAATCAAAAGAAGTTCATAAGCGGGCTGTGGTGGGAACTGGACTGGGACTTTCCATTGTAAAAAATGTACTGGAGCTTCATGATGCACAATATGGAATTATCAGTGAGTTAGGGAATGGTAGTACCTTTTGGTTTGAATTGGGGAATTAACAATGTTGACACTTGAAGGACTGATTGCTGTTATTGGTATATGCATGACAGCTTTTGGACTCGGATATTCAATAGGACGCAACAAAACACAAAAGTAGCCGCCCCGTCTGTAAACTAAGCGACTACTTTTGTGATTACTTTTAAAATAGTTTAGGACTAACCGTGTTTGCTCATATACACAAAGTTAACACTTCTCCACTTTCCGTACAGCAGCGTCCAACCAGTCTCCCTGCAATTCCTCAATATTCTCAGAATCCACAGCCTTACTGATAGCCGGTGTAAGAGGAACCTTGCCCAGAACCTCCAGCCCATATTTCTCAGCAATGACATCTGCCTTGCTTTCACCAAAAACGGAAATCTTTTCTCCGCAGCTGCCGCACTCTACGTAGCTGTAATTTTCTACCAAACCTAAAATGGGTATTTCCATCATTTTGGCCATATTAACAGCTTTTTCCACCACCATGGTAACCAGATCCTGAGGAGAAGTAACTATAATAATACCATCCAGTGGAAGTGATTGGAAAACAGTAAGAGGTACATCCCCAGTTCCGGGAGGCATATCTACAAACATATAGTCCACATCACCCCACATAACATCACTCCAAAACTGCTTTACCGTTCCCGCAATAACCGGACCGCGCCAGACGACAGGGGTTTCTTCCGTATCTAAAAGAAGGTTGATAGACATTAATTTAGTACCCATTTTACTTTCGGCGGGAAAGATACCGGATTCATTCCCCTGGGCTTTTTCATGAATACCAAAAGCTTTTGGAATAGAAGGACCAGTAATATCAGCGTCCAGAATAGCAGTATCATATCCTAAACGTCTCATGCTAACAGAAAGATATGAGGTAACAAAGGATTTTCCGACACCTCCCTTTCCACTTACGATGCCAATCACCTTTTTAATACTACTATTTGCATTCATTGGTTCTAAAAAATCTTCTTTTGTAGTTCTCTGGCTGCATCCAGCCTCTCCGCAGCTGGAACAGCTGCCTGAACATGATTCGCTCATTTCATACCTCCAGTGCGCTGCGAACGCACTTATTTTAATGTTTGAACCGCATTTTTGTTCAACATTTTAACTCCCATCTGCCCGCTTCGGCGGGCATACAAATTAGGATGTTGAAAGGACAGTTTTACCGTTCTTTCAACCTAACTCCCCTCTGCACACCATTAAGGTTCAACCAGTTGCCAGCAATGCTGCAAATTAGGGAGAGTGAAAGCGTTTTTTTCACTCGGTTAATGCCTTTTTCACTAATTTATGGTAATTTATACCTAAATTGGCATCATTAATATAAATCATAACGAAATTTTGCTTTACTGTCAATGCAGACTGTGATACAATGCTGTCTAATGGCTAAAATTCATTACTATTCACAGGCAAGCCTGTAAACAGTAACATCGCCTGCCCATTTAAAGTCGCCTTCGGCGAGGGACAGGCTTATTTGCTGTTTTTTACGTAGTGGCTTTCCGTTCATCAATAAATGATGGGCAGGAGTGAAAGTAACTTAAATTCTACCAGTCAAGGCAAATAATTGGAGGAAATACAAATGATTGATTTGGGTAATGATCTTAATAGTGTTTTTCTGGAAAAATTAAACGAATTGGTAAGTCTGGCAAAGACCACGAAGGGTACTTTGGACATTGCACAGGTAAACAATTTTTTCAAAGAGTTTAATTTGGACGTAGAACAAGTGGACAAGATTTATGAATATTTTGAGACCAACAATATTGTGGTTTTAACCCCAGTGGATTTAGAGGAAGAGCCTAACGAAGAGGCTTTGCTGGAGTTAGAGCAGGATGTTGAACTGGATGAAACAGTAGAGGATGATTTTGTAGAGGATGTTTCTGCAATATCGGCCGCAATGTCTGATGACCCGGTAAAGCTTTATTTGAAGGAAATTGGAGGGTATCCACTGCTCTCGATTGAACAGGAAATTGAACTGGCAAAAAGGATCGAGCAGGGGGATGATGTAGCAAAGCAGACTCTGGCAGAATCCAACTTAAGATTAGTGGTTAGTATTGCAAAACGTTACGTGGGCAGAGGTCTTTCCTTCCTTGATTTGATTCAGGAAGGAAACTTGGGTCTTATCAAAGCAGTGGAAAAGTTTGACTATACCAAGGGGTACAAGTTCAGTACCTATGCAACCTGGTGGATTCGTCAGGCGATTACCCGCTCCATTGCAGACCAGTCCAGAACCATCCGTATTCCAGTACATATGTCAGAAGTGATCAATAAAACCTATCGCGTTTCCAGAAACCTGTTACAAGAGCTTGGACGTGAACCTACCGAGCAGGAACTGGCAGATGCCATGAATCTTCCTATTGAAAAGGTAAGAGAAATCTTAAAGGTTTCTGCAGATCCTATTTCTCTTGATACACCTATTGGTGAAGAGGATGACAGTCATTTAGGTGATTTCATTAAAGATGATACCATCGTGGGACCAGAGGAAGCAGCCGCTTATGCGGTGCTTCAGGATCAGATTGCGAAGCTTTTGGAAACTTTAACCGAAAGAGAGCAGAAGGTATTGATTCTGCGTTTTGGTTTAAAAGATGGAAGAACCAGAACACTGGAGGAAGTTGGTAAAGAGTTTAACGTAACCAGAGAACGTATCCGTCAGATTGAGGCAAAGGCGTTGAGAAAGCTCAGACACCCAAGTCGTGCACGGATGCTGAAGGGTTATGATATTATGTAAGAATTCGTATTATATATATTCAAGATGGGATTTCAAACTAGTACATTGAAGAATAAATAATTGATACCTTCGCTGGTCTGATTTCTCGAGAGCACAAACGAAAAAGCCTCAGCGTAGCCCACTACGCCTACGTTTTTTCATTTGCACTCTCGAAAAATCATCCTCAGCGAATCTATCAACTATTTAAT
>JAVBLX010000174.1:0-12622 GCA_031553075.1 Acetivibrio sp. | reverse complement strand
AATTTGTGATATTTAAAAAGTTAAAAAATAAAATAAAAAAAGCTTGCAAATAAAAAAATTGTATGTTAGGGTATTGAATTATAAAACGAAATAGGCGATGAAAGAGACTTAAGTTTGCCGAGAGCATTGAACGACAGGAATGTGGTGTCACCGACTGAGAGCCCACTATGGATGATAAGCAGATGGAGGAACACTCTGGAGCTCATAAGTTGAACAAGACATCGGATATGTCAGATGTGGAAGTAGGCTTATGCGTGGCACGCGTTAAGTGTAAAAGAGAGGAAAAAGTAAAAATAGTTTTTATTTTAAACTTTTTCAATGCGGGTGGTACCGCGGATTTAATAATCCGTCCCGAAGTAGAGAATATCTGCTTCGGGACTTTTTGTATTCCAAAATATCTCCGAAGCAATGGGAAGAGAATTCTACCATGTTAAGACGCATGGCGAAAGGAGTATGTTATGGAATTTGTAACAGGAATCATGGAACGACAGGATTTGGAATTATCTCAATTATTGGGAGAAGCAGAGTTTAAGAAAGCGATTTGTTTAGCGACGGATGAGGCAATCCCTTGCAACGTGCAGAAGAGTAGGAGAATAGGAGAGCGTGTACTGGTAAATGGAACGATTCACTCGATTCGTGACATGGGAGAAGTGGCCTTCATCGTTTTACGAAAACGGGAAGGATTGCTTCAATGTGTATTTGAGACAGGGGAAACCAATTACAGGTTGAGTGAGCTGAAGGAAGGGATGTCGCTGGAAGTGGAAGGGCTTTTGGCAGAAGAGCACCGGGCACCAAATGGAATCGAAATCAGGATAAAAGAAATCAAGGTGTTATCTGTACCAGCGGAGCCAATGCCCTTATCCATTGGAAAATGGAAACTTAATACCTCTCTGGAAAGTAAGCTGTCACTTCGCCCCATTGCCCTTCGCAATATACGGGAACGAGCAGTCTTTAAGATACAGGAAGGACTGGTAAGAGGATTCCGAGGGTTTTTGCATCAACAGGGCTTCACCGAAATCAGAACGCCCAAAATTACCGCAAAAGGGGCAGAGGGAGGCGCCAATATTTTCAAAATGGATTACTTTGGTAAGAAAGCCGTGCTGGCTCAGAGTCCACAATTCTATAAGCAGATTATGGTGGGTGTTTTTGACCGGGTATTTGAAACAGCTCCGGTCTTTCGGGCCGAAAAGCACAATACCAAGCGTCACTTAAATGAGTATACCAGCTTGGACTTGGAAATGGGATTTATTCACGGTTTTGAAGAAATCATGGCAATGGAAACAGGCTTTCTTCAATACACCATGGAGCTTTTGAAACAGGAATACCCTCGAGAGCTTAAAATCCTGGATGTAAAATTACCAAATACAGCTCAAATCCCCCAGGTGCCATTTGCAAAAGCAAAGCAGCTGGTAGCCGAAAAATACCAACGGGAAATTCGCAATCCCTATGATTTGGAACCGGAAGAGGAAGTGTTAATCAGCCAGTATTTTAAAGAGGAATACGATGCCGATTTTGTGTTTGTAACTCATTATCCATCAAAGAAGCGTCCTTTTTATGCAATGGATGATCCACAGGATTCCACTTATACCTTGAGCTTTGACCTGCTTTTCCAGGGAATGGAAATAACCACTGGCGGTCAAAGGATTCATGATTATTCCATGCTAATGGAAAAATTAGAAAAACGTGGGATGTCTCCGGAAGGTATGGAATCTTATCTTATGGCATTTAAGCATGGCATGCCGCCCCATGGAGGGCTGGGGATTGGTCTGGAAAGACTGACTATGAAGCTTTTAGGGGAAGAAAATGTGCGGGAAACCACCTTGTTCCCAAGAGATTTGAGCCGCCTGGAGCCTTGATTCAAAGGGGATGAGGTTAGAATTGCTTAAGTTGAAAAAGTTATAAACAGATTTGATTTTTGATATATACTGGAAATGCCTAAAAAAAGTGAATCAATAGACGAATTGATAGTCAGGAGGAAAACGGATGGCACACGTAATAAGTGATGAGACCATGGAGTATGTCAGTGTTCTTGCGAAGCTGGAACTTTCTGAAGAAGAAAAAGAACAGGCTAAGAAGGATATGGGACGTATGCTGGACTACATTGATAAATTAAATGAACTTAACACAGAAGAGGTAGAGCCCATGTCTCATATCTTTCCGGTAACGAATGTATTCCGGGAGGATGTTGTGGAAAATGGGGATGATAGGGATCGTATTCTTTTAAATGGACCTGAATGTAAAAATGGAGCCTTTAAGGTGCCAAAGACCGTAGAGTAGGGGGATTAGAATGGAAAAAATACTTGAATTAACAGCTGTTTCCATGGCTTCCAAAATCAAAGCAGGTGACATTACGGCAATGGAAGCAACCGAAGCGGCTTTGCTTCAAATAAAGAAGGCAGATACAGCCATCAATGCCTTTGTAACAGTAACCGGGGAAGCAGCAATGGATCGGGCCAAACAAATACAAGAGCAGATTGAAGCCGGGATTATTAGCGGACCATTGGCAGGTGTCCCCGTAGCAATGAAAGACAATATCTGTACCCAGGGTCTGTTAACCACTTGCAGCTCCAGGATATTGGAGAATTTTCTCCCAACCTACTCTGCGGAAGCAGTAAAGAATTTGGAACAGGCCGGAGCTATCATAATCGGCAAAACCAATATGGACGAATTTGCCATGGGAAGTACCACGGAAACCTCATACTTTGGCCCAACCAAAAATCCATGGAATCTGGAACATGTGCCTGGCGGTTCTTCCGGTGGTTCCTGTGCAGCAGTAGCAGCGGAGGAGTGTTTTTATGCACTGGGATCAGATACTGGTGGATCCATTCGTCAACCAAGTGCTTTTTGCGGTGTAACCGGTCTGAAACCCACCTATGGAACGGTTTCCAGGTATGGTTTGATTGCCTATGGCTCCTCCCTGGATCAAATCGGTCCAATCGGAAAAGACGTTACGGATTGTGCTACTATTTTGGAAGCCATAGCATCCTATGACAAAAAGGACAGCACTTCCGTAAAGCGGCAGGATTATGACTTTACCACTGCTCTGGATGAAGATGTAAAAGGCCTCAGAATCGGAATTCCAACCGATTATTTTGGAGACGGATTGGAAAAAGAAGTAAAGACTGCAGTATGGAATGTAGCCAGTGAACTGGAAAAAAAGGGTGCTATTGTTGAGGAATTTAATCTTAATCTGGTGGACTATGCCATTCCGGCATATTATATAATCGCTTCTGCTGAAGCAAGCTCCAACCTGGCTCGTTTTGATGGAGTTAAGTTTGGACATCGCGCTCAGACTCAGGGTGGACTTCACAGTATGTACAAAAAAACCCGTTCAGAGGGCTTTGGCCCAGAGGTAAAGCGGAGAATTATGCTTGGCTCCTTTGTGTTAAGCTCAGGATACTACGATGCCTATTATTTGAAAGCTTTAAAAACCAAGACGATGATAAAGAGAGCCTTTGATCGTGCTTTTGAAAAATATGATGTTATCCTGGCTCCCGTTGCACCTACCACAGCACCAAAGCTGGGAGAAAGCCTGGTAGATTCATTAAAGATGTATTTAGGAGACATTTATACAATATCCGCCAATCTGGCAGGACTTCCAGGAATCAGCATTCCTTGTGGTCTGGATAGCCAGGGACTGCCCATCGGCGCCCAGCTGCTGGGAAACTGTTTTCAGGAGAAAAACATCATACGAGCAGCGTTTTCCTTTGAGCGGTCCGCACATGCCAATGGCCTTTTCCAGAAAATTCAGTCAAAGAGAAGAGAAGCGTTGTTAATAGCAGGTCAAGAGGCAGCACAAGGAATAGACGGAAGTAATGGAAGGGGGTATAAAAGATGAAACAGTATGAAACCGTAATCGGCTTGGAAGTGCATGTTGAACTGGCTACAAAAACGAAAATTTTTTGTGGCTGCAGTACTCAGTTTGGTGGTGCACCCAATACCCATACTTGCCCGGTCTGTACCGGAATGCCTGGCTCCCTGCCTGTATTAAACCGGAAAGTAGTGGAGTATGCCATGGCTGTGGGTCTTGCCACCAGCTGTACCATTACCCAATATTGCAAATTTGACCGAAAGAATTATTTTTACCCTGACAATCCGCAAAACTACCAAATTTCCCAGTTATATCTTCCCATTTGCCGAAATGGTGGTATCGAAATAGAAACCGCAGCCGGGAAAAAGATCATCGGAATCCATGAGATTCATATGGAAGAGGATGCAGGAAAATTAATTCATGATGAATGGGATGACTGCTCTCTGGTGGATTACAACCGTTCCGGTGTCCCTTTGATAGAAATCGTATCGGAACCGGATATGCGCTCTTCCGAAGAAGTCATTGCCTATCTGGAAAAACTACGACTTATCATCCAATATTTGGGAGCCTCTGACTGTAAGCTTCAAGAAGGTTCCATGCGAGCCGACGTAAACCTCTCCATCCGCGAAGTAGGAGCCCTCCAATATGGAACCCGTACGGAAATGAAAAACCTCAACTCATTCAAAGCAATTGCCAGAGCCATAGAAGGAGAACGGGAGCGCCAGATCGAATTATTAGAAGAAGGGAAAGAAATCACACAGGAAACCCGCCGATGGGATGACAATAAAGAAGCCTCTTATGCCATGCGTTCCAAAGAAGATGCCCAAGATTACCGCTATTTCCCAGAACCAGACCTGGTCCCAATCCAAATCAGTGACGAATGGATAAAACAAATAAAAGAGCATCAGCCCGAACTTCGTGACGAAAAAATACTTCGCTACAAAAAGGATTTCGAGATACCTGACTACGATATTTCCATTATCACCGGCTCCAAACAACTAGCCGATCTATTTGAAGAAACGGTAACCATATATAATAATCCGAAAAAAGTATCAAACTGGATTATGGTAGAGACCATGCGCCTCTTAAAAGAACATGAAATGGAGCCGGAAAAACTCCGCTTTAGCGCCCAAAACTTCGCAAAACTCATCGCTTTGGTGGAAGAAAAGAAAATCACGGGAACTGTAGGAAAAGAAGTATTTGAGAAGGTCTTCGCTGAAAACATTGATCCAGAAAAATACGTAGAAGAGCACAGTCTGGGTACAATCAGCGATGAAGGCGCTCTCCGTGAAATCGTAGCCCGCGTAATCCGGGAAAATCCACAATCCCTAGCTGATTATAAAAGCGGAAAAACCAAAGCCATGGGCTACCTTGTTGGTCAGACGATGAAAGAAATGAAAGGAAAAGCAAATCCGACCATGGTAAACCAGCTGGTTCAGACAATGCTGGATAAAAATTGGACCACTGACTAAGCGTATAATCGCTTCAAACAGGAAAGGTGAGATGACAACAACATCCACCCCCTATTACAATTGAAAGTTTCTAGAAAGTCAGCTGAATGAGGGATGCCGGAAAAGCCACTACCATATTTCGAGTGGTTTTACCGACATCCCTCATTCAATGTCTGGTTCAAAAAAATCATCCCCAACGCCTTGATTCCTTCCCAAGGAATGGTATAATTATAAAAAATCATTAAATTAGGAGGCTCATTATATGGAACGAGTATATGAATTTTTAAAGACCTGTGGTACCTACTATCTTGCTACGGTAGAAGGCGATCAGCCCCGCGTACGCCCATTTGGGACAGTGGATATTTTCGAAGGAAAGCTTTATATCCAAACTGGAAAGGTAAAACCTGTTTCGAAACAAATGGAAGCCAATCCTAAGATTGAAATCTGTGGTTTCAATAACGGAAAATGGATTCGTATACAAGCAGTGGCAATAGAAGATGATAGAAGTGAAGCAAGAGCTCACATGCTGGAAACATATCCTAGCCTTAAAAAAATGTATGCAGTTGATGACGGAAATACACAGGTGTTGTATTTAGAAGATGCAGTAGCCACGATCTCCGCAATTGGCGGTGCTTCAGAAGAAATACGGTTCTAATTAAATTATGATTAAATTACTTCGATTTCTAAAAGATTATAAAAAAGAGAGTGTTCTAAGCCCCCTTTTTAAAATGCTGGAGGCTTTTTTTGAGTTAATCGTTCCGTTGGTCATGGCCTATATCATTGATGTAGGTATTGTAAATCGAGACAAAAATAGTGTGCTGTTAATGGGAGGAATTCTGGCTGGGCTTGGCGTAATTGGACTGGTCTGCTCCATTACAGCACAGTATTATGCTGCTAAGGCGGCAGTGGGTTTTGGGACAGAGCTTCGTTTCGCGCTGTTTTCTCATATTCAATCCCTGTCCTATACCGAGGTGGACCAGGTGGGAAGTGGAACACTAATTACCCGTATGACCAGTGACGTAAATCAGATTCAGACAGGTGTAAACCTTGTGCTACGGTTGTTTCTTCGCTCACCCTTTATTGTGCTTGGTGCCATGATTATGGCATTTACCATTGATGTGCGGTCTGCTCTGATTTTTACAGTGACAATACCTCTTCTTTCGGTCGTTGTATTTGGAATTATGCTAATCAGCATTCCTCTATATAAAAAGGTGCAGGAAAAGCTGGACCGCCTCCTGATTTTGACCAGGGAGAATCTGGTCGGGGCGAGGGTGATTCGAGCTTTCCATATGGAAGAGGAAGAATGTGTGACCTTTCAGAAGGAAAATCAGGAATTAAACCGACTTCAACGATACGTCGGAAAAATATCGGGCCTTATGAATCCCGTTACTTATGTCATGATAAACGGCGCCATCATAATTCTCGTTTGGACAGGCGGAATACAAGTAGATACAGGAAAAATAACCCAGGGAGGAGTCATTGCCCTGGTAAACTACATGTCTCAGATTCTGGTAGAACTAATAAAGCTTGCCATGCTGATTATTACCGTAACCAAATCATTTGCATCAGCAAGCCGAGTACAGACAATTTTTGATATGGAATCATCGGTCAAAGAGCATATTGAAAGCCAAAAAAATTTTATTAATTGTGCTGAGCAAGAGACATATGCTATTAGGAAACAAGAAAATGGTAATGATGAACAAAAAGAAAAAAGTGAGACTGGTAATTCTGAATTCCAGGAGAAAATGGTAGAATTCAGGAAGGTTTGTTTTCGCTATGACAGTGCAGCTGAGGATTCGTTAACAGAGATATCTTTTACCGCAGGGAAGGGTGAGACGATTGGAATCATTGGAGGGACTGGTTCTGGAAAGACCTCGTTGATTCATTTGATCCCAAGATTCTATGACGCTGTGCAGGGAATGGTCTGCATAATGGGGAAGGATGTGAGAGAATATTCCCATCGGACCCTAATTAATAAAATTGCTATTGTACCCCAGGAAGCAGTTCTTTTTCAGGGAACCATTCGTGAAAACTTGAAATGGGGAAAAGAAGACGCCACCGACGAAGAACTACGCCATAGTCTTTTCGTTGCTCAAGCCATGGATTTTGTCATGAAGCTGCCGGAAGGTATGGAAACGATTGTGAGTCAGGGAGGGAAAAACCTGTCCGGTGGCCAGCGCCAAAGACTTACGATAGCCAGAGCTCTGGTGAAAAAGCCGGAAATACTCATATTGGACGACAGTACTTCCGCTTTGGATTTTGCTACTGACCAGAAGCTTCGTCAAGCATTGAAGGAAGAAACGAATAGGATGACAGTTTTTTTAGTATCCCAAAGAACCTCTTCCCTACAGAATGCAGATAAAATCATTGTACTGGATGATGGTGTCATGGCAGGCATGGGAACTCATGAAGAATTGCTGGAAAACTGTCCATTATATTTGGAGATATATCAATCACAATACAGAAAGCCTGAAAGAAGCTTATCAAACTCCGGAAAAGCCGTATTTAAGGAGGACCGAGATGAGAATTAAGATTTGGAAAGAAATTGCGGTCTACATGAAAAAATATTGGGGGCTTATTCTGATATCCCTCCTTTTATCAGGAATATCCGTCTTCTTTAGTCTGTACATCCCCATACAAATCGGGAAGGCGATGGATTGTATTATAGAAAAAGGGCATGTAGAGTTCACAAAAATTTTTATTATTTTAAAGGAAATGGCAATCGTAGTCGGAATCAGTGGAATTGCCCAGTGGATTATGAATCGGTGCAATAACCGCATTACCTACGGTATTATCCGGGATATACGGGCGACAGCCTTTGAAAAACTTCAGAAACTACCCATTGGTTATATTGATAAGCACCCTCATGGGGATGTGGTAAGCAGAATGATTTCTGATGTAGACCAGTTGGCCGATGGACTGTTGATGGGTTTTACGCAGCTGTTTACAGGAGTACTTACCATTTTGGGGACCCTTGTCTTTATGATCAGCCAAAGTGTCCTAATTACCATTGTGGTGATATTTGTTACCCCTGCGTCACTTTTTGTAGCTGCTTATCTTGCTAAAAGAACCCACATCTATTTTGAATCCCAATCAGCAACCCGTGGCGAAATCACTTCCTATATAGAAGAAATGATTGGAAATCAAAAAATCGTCAAAGCCTTTGGCTACGAGGAACGGTCTGAAGATAAATTTAAAAAAATTAACAAACGTCTAAAAGATACCAGTCTCCAGGCAATATTTTACTCCTCCATATCAAATCCAGCAACCCGTTTCGTAAACGGACTGGTTTATGCCGGAGTTGGGGTGGTCGGAGCATTTGGCGTAATCAACGGAGGAATCACGGTCGGACAACTCACCTGTTTCCTAACCTATGCCAACCAATATACAAAACCTTTTAATGAAATCTCCGGTGTTATTACAGAACTGCAAAATGCTCTTGCTTGTGCAGAGCGGATATTACAGCTAATCAACGAAGAACCAGAACCAGCTGATACAAAAGAGGCAATAACTCTTACCCATGCGGATGGAAGAATTGGGCTCCATCAGGTAAGTTTTTCCTATGACCATGAGAAGAAGCTGATCGAAAACTTCAACCTTGAAGTAAAGCCTGGCCAGCGAATTGCCATTGTCGGTCCAACGGGTTGTGGTAAAACTACCCTGATTAATCTGCTAATGCGTTTTTACGATACCGATCAGGGGGACATTATCATCTCAGGAAACCATATTAAATCCATAACCAGAAAAAGTCTTCGCAGCAATTTTGGCATGGTACTGCAGGAAACCTGGCTCCGCAATGGCACCATAAAAGAAAATATCATCTTTGGAAAACAGGATGCAACCGAAGCAGAAATCATCCAGGCGGCTAAAGCCTCTCATGCCCATAGTTTTATCAAAAGGCTTCCTTTGGGATACGACACCATCATTTCTGAAGGAGGCGGAAATTTATCAAAAGGCCAGAAGCAGTTATTATGCATCACCCGAGTCATGCTCTGTCTACCGCCGATGCTGATATTGGATGAAGCAACCTCCTCGATTGATACTCGCACGGAAATGCGAATACAAAAAGCCTTCGCAAAACTCATGGAGGGTCGCACCAGCTTTATTGTGGCCCACCGTTTGTCTACTATCCAGGAAGTAGATGTAATCCTGGTTATGAAAGATGGAAATGTGATAGAGCAGGGGGGGCATGTTGAATTGCTGGAAAAAAGAGGGTTTTATTATGAACTGTATCAAAGTCAGTTTTCATAACACTTTTGGGGGTTAGGTGTTGAACTGGGTTAAATATTGACAAAAAAGTATTTTCTTGCTTTGAAGCACACTAGCCGTTTTGAGGGTTCAGTTTACTAATAAAATCTTATATTCCTTTCCAGTGTTTGTAATTATAACACCCAATTGATTATTTACGCAGAGACAGCAAACACTGGAAGGAAATTATTTGTATTTATGATTAAGTGAAATAATACATGTTGCAAAATATTTCAGATGAGTTACAATTAAACAAAAGAATCAACCAATTTGTATATTTTGGTGTTTTGTCTAATCGATAACATAGATTATGAGGTGAGTTCATGTCGAGCAATAGACTTAAGTTTTTAGCGTTACTCTTTATGGTTACTGATCATATAGCTCTATTTATCCCATTTATACCAGAATGGTTTCATTGGGTTGGTAGATTGTCCGCTCCTATTTTTTTCTTCTGCATGGCATGGGGATTTTATTTCACTAAAGATAAGGAAAGATATTTAATACGCATGTTTACATTTGGTGTGGTAATGTGTGGACTGAATTATGCAATCAGCTCATTTCGAGCATTTTCATATCCCGTTACCATTCATAATAACATCTTTTCTACAATGTTTGCATCATGTTGCATTATCTATTTGATTGAACTATTACGCAATCAACCCCAAAAAGGAAAAAAATATTTGCTCTTTTATTTAATATGGCAAACATTCAGTACGATTGTTATTGTTGCCTTAGGTTTTTCCAACTATTATTACATTGAGAGTGATTTCTATGGGATAGTGTTTGGAAATGTCTTTATAAATGGAGGTTCGTTTCCTTTCGTTATCCTCGGAGTACTATTCTATTATGTGAAAAATAGCAGGAAACACATAGTGATATCCTATATTACTTTTTCCTTTTTTTATTCCTTCTTTTATCATACAAACGCAGTTGCAAGAATTTTCATAAAGCTTGAAGCAATATTTCCTGATTGGATAATAATGGTTGGGAAAGGAATTTGTGGAGTACTTGGCATTTCAATACAACCAATTAGTGGTATTAAATTTTATGAGCTAACCAGCTATTATTGGATGATTGTTTTTTCGCTCCCTTTCATTTTACTCTATAATGGAAAACGTGGAAAAGGAAATAAATACTTTTTCTATTTTTTTTACCCCTTACACATCTATGTGTTATACATTATAGGTAATTTTTTGTATATGTATAAATAAAATACCATAAAAGTAAAAAGAACTATTTGCTTTGGCTACAAACACCAAATACATTTAAATTGTTCCATCCCCACCCATTTTGTCACCTAACTCCCAAGCAAGAACTCCCCTAGTGCTGATACGCTGTCTACAATATGCGTCGCTCCAGCCGCCTCAAATTCTCCTTCTGTAGCAAACCCATAGCGAACCCCGATTGAATCAATTCCACAGTTTTTGGCTCCAAATATGTCATGCTCCCGGTCTCCAATCATAACCGTTTTTTTGATTTCGTCAGAAGAATAATCAAGGCGTCGGAAAACCTCTTCAATAACCTCGGTCTTTGAGGTGCGGCTGCCATCAAGTTCGGCTCCGGTAATCGTATCAAAAAAAGTATCAATTCTCCACATTTTCAAAATCTCAACTGCAAATGTTTCTGGTTTAGAAGTTGCAAGAGCTATGGTTCGGCCAGCTTCTTTAAGCGTTTTTAGAAGCGCAGGGATTCCATCATAAATGGAATTCTCATAAACACCAATAGGCTTGTAACGCTCCCGATACTTTAGCATTGCAGACGTGGCATCCTCTGGGGAAAGATGATAGAATTTCATGAACGATTCGGTGAGCGGGGGGCCAATAAAGCATTTTAGTTTTTCCAGGTCAGGTTCGTCTATCCCCAGTTCCTTTAAAGCAAACTGAGCGCTTTTGGTGATTCCAATGCTGGAATCTGTAATAGTTCCGTCTAAATCAAATAATATTGTTTGATACATAAGGGACCTCCTATCCGTTTTGACTGTCATTAATTATACTACCAATCCTAAGAAACAGAAACATTTTTTCAGAAAAAGTTGACTTGTCAATATTCCATGAGTTATATTGGTAGTAGGTATTTTATCTTTGGAATTCATGGGAGGCTTATCTTTGAAATCATGGGAGGCTTATCTTATGGAAGTTAAAAACGGATGCCTGAATGAAAGCAAGGCGGTGAAATAAGTGAAAATATCAACAAAAGGGCGGTATGCACTTCGCTTGATGCTGGATTTGGCCCTGCATGATAACGGGGAATTAGTACGGATTAAATCGATTGCACAACGACAAGACATTTCCGAAAAGTACTTGGAACAGATTATTACCTATCTGAACCGTGCCGGTTATGTTAAAAGTACAAGAGGTGCACAGGGCGGCTATCGTCTGGCAAAAAGCCCTGAAGAATATACAGTAGGGATGATTTTACGTCTGACAGAGGGCAGTCTTGCTCCGGTCGCTTGTCTGGATGGAGACATGAATGAATGCGTCAGACAGGAAAATTGTGTTACACTGGAACTGTGGAAGCAGTTGGATGATGCTATTAAAGGCGTAGTAGATCGAATTACATTGGCTGATTTGGTCCAATGGCAGATCGAAAAGGGAAATAATAACTATATTATATGAAGAATGATTAAGGGAGAGCCATTATGATGGAAGAAAAGAGAAGAAGCAGACGCTTGCCGGTACAACTTTTTTTGGATGTATCAGCACTTTTTAAACAGGACAATGTAAAAGTAGAAAATGTACATGCACCAATTGAGGTTATTGATATTTCCAAGAGTGGAATTGGCTTTTTGTCCACCAGTATCCTGCCAGTGGGGTATTATTTCAATGCAAAGCTGCAACTGGGACAAAATGATTCGATTCTTCATTGCGTCATTCGGATTGTTCGTAATCAGGTGACAGAAGAGGGTAAGTTCCAGTATGGTTGTGAATTTATTGGTATGGCACCGGTTTTAGATTTTATTTTTGATGAATATGAAGCATACCTTGATGATAGTGAGAAAGAGTAGTTTGTGAAATAAAGAAGGTAAGAAGCAGAGAATGAAGCAAAGAATGTAGGCAGTAAAGCTAGTATAGTTTTACTGCTTTTTTTGTGCACCTACGTTTTTGCATTTGCA
>JAVBLX010000011.1:0-12873 GCA_031553075.1 Acetivibrio sp. | reverse complement strand
AGTCAAAATAATCAAAATACCCTGCAAGTTGTAGTGCCGGACGGTTTACGTCAGTCTGGGAAATGGTTAAATCATCCAAAGCAATTTCTGGTGTCAGATTCTCAAGTTTTAACTTATCAATTAATTTCTGAATAGCTACTTCGTACATAAAAGACCTCCTATTTACATATATGAATCATTCTATCATAACAAACTGATACAAGCAATTGCCACTTTTTGAAAAATTATTTTTAACAGTTCTAAAAAATTTTTCATTGACATTTAAGCACTTTATTATGCAGGCATGCCATATATTTCCTTTAAGAAAGCGGCTCTTCATGAAAGAAATTATAAACCGATTTGGCAACCCTTGCATTCATATTGGGGGCTTTTTCCAGCTCCTCCAAGGTGGCTTCCTTTAAATTATCCAAAGACTTAAAGTACTTGATTAAAGCCTTTCTTCTGGCCTCACCAACCCCTTCTATTTCGTCAAGAATGGAGTGCACCTGCGTCTTTCCCCTAAGTGAGCGATGATATTCAATGGCAAAGCGGTGGGTTTCATCCTGGATTCTGGTAATCAGATGAAAGCCTTCTGAATGAGTATCAATAGGAATTTCAACATTTTCAAAATACAAACCTCTGGTCCTATGTCGATCATCCTTTACCATACCACAAACTGGAATCCTTATTTTCAACTCATTTAAGACTTCCTTGGCAATATTTACCTGCCCTTTTCCTCCGTCCATCATAATAAGGTCTGGAAACACACTGAAGCTTCCCATCGTCCTGTCCATCTGCTTTTCTTTCAGCTCCTGCTGTTCCTTTAAGCCATGAACAAACCGTCTGGTCAGAATTTCTTTCATACTGCCATAATCATCCGGTCCCTTAATGGTTTTAATTTTAAACTTACGATAGTCATTCTTTTTTGGTTTTCCTTTTTCAAAAACAACCATGGAGCCTACGGATTCAAACCCGTTGATATTAGAAATATCGAAGGATTCTACACGGGTAAGCTCCGGTAGTTCCAAAAGATTGGCTACTTCCCTGAGCGCACCAATGGTTCTTGCCTCTTCCCGTTTTATCTTTTCACTATCCTGTTGCAATACCAGGGAAGCGTTTTTTGCCGCCAATTCCACCAGTCGCTCTTTTTCTCCCTTTTTGGGGACCTGTATGTAGACCCGGTTTCCTCTCTTTTCCCCCAGCCATTTCATCAGGAGTTCTTCTTCCTCCACAGGCTCTTGTACCATAAGGTTCTTGGGGATATAAGGAGTTCCGGCATAAAACTGCTTGATAAAAGCAGTCAGGATTTCTCCTTTGGTCTCATGTTCCACTTCATTAAAATGGAAGTGCTCCCGCCCAATCAGTTTTCCTCCCCGGATAAAGAATATCTGCACTACCGCCTCTGCTCCCGCTTTAGCCATGGCAATAATATCTCGGTCCTCATTATCATGAGCCGTTATCTTCTGTTTCTGGGCGATTTGTTTTACACTGTTTAACAAATCCCGATATTCCGCCGCCTCTTCGAAAGAGTACTCCTCCGCTGCCTTTGTCATCTTCTCTTCCAGCATGGATATAACTCCGCCATAGTTTCCATTTAAAAACTCCATGGCCTGAGAAAAGCTTTTCCGGTACTCTTCCTCTGAAACATAGCCTTGACAAGGAGCTTTGCATTGTTTGATATGATAATTCAGGCATGGACGCTCTTTTCCAATATCTTTGGGCAGAGAACGGTTACAGGTCCGGATATTAAAAATCTTTTCCATCAGTGCCAGAGATTCCCGCACTGCCGTCACGCTGGTATATGGACCAAAATATTTAGCTTTATCCCGCTTTTGCTGTCTGGCAAATAAAAGTCGGGGAAACGGTTCATAAATGGTCGCTTTAATAAAAGGATACCCTTTATCATCCATGAGCATGGTATTATACTTAGGCCGGTGCTCCTTAATGAGATTACATTCCAGCACCAGAGCCTCCAGCTCAGAATCCGTAATGATATACTCAAAATGGTCAATCTGCTCAATCATCCGGGCAATCTTAGGCGTCACATTCCGACTGGCCTGAAAATACTGCCGCACACGATTTTTCAGACTGATTGCTTTTCCCACATAAATAATGGCATCCTTTTTATCGTGCATAATATATACACCGGGCTTGGCTGGTAATTTTTTTAATTCTTCTTCCAAATCAAACATAATTATGCTCCCGTCTACGTGCTTTAGCCTTTCACTTGCTCCCAATTTTATTTTTTAAAGCCGCTCCAATAAATCCCTTAAACAGAGGATGAGGTCGGTTTGGTCTTGACTTAAATTCCGGATGGGCCTGCGTCGCAAGGAACCATGGATGTGATGGAATTTCCACCATTTCCACGATTCTGCCATCTGGTGAAAGGCCAGAAAGCTGCATTCCTGCTTTGGTCAAATCCTCCCGGAAATAATTATTTACTTCGTATCGATGTCTGTGACGTTCCTGGATTGTTTCCTGACCATACAATTCAGCGGCAATGGTATCCTTTCCAAGAACGCAAGGATAGGAACCCAGACGAAGGGTTCCTCCCAAATCTTCCACGCCATCTTGTCCCGGCAATAAATGTATCACTGGGTGACTGGTGGAAGGGTCCAGTTCTGCACTGTGAGCATCATGGAACCCCACTACATGTCTGGCAAACTCCACAATAGAAAGCTGCATACCCAGGCACAATCCTAAAAATGGCACTTTCCTTTCTCTGGCATAGCCAATTGCAGTAATCATGCCTTCCGTTCCACGCTCACCAAACCCTCCTGGTACAATGATACCAGATACATCTCCAAGGATTTCCTGAATTTTTTCTTCTGATACATTTTCCAGGTCTTCTGCATCCACCCATTTAATATCCACTTTAGCATTGTGCGCCACAGCACCATGTTTTAAAGATTCCACTACACTGATGTAGGCATCGTGAAGAGCCGTATACTTCCCTACCAGTGCAATCCGCACTTCTTTTTCCGGGAATTTGAGAGCATGTACCATATCTTCCCATTCTTTTATATTTGGTGCCGGGCATTCAAGCTCCAGGCAGTCACATGCGACATCTGCCAAGTGTTCCTTTTCCATAGCCAGTGGTGCCTCATATAAGGTCTCTACATCCAGATTCTGCATAACATGACTGCTTGGCACGTTACAGAACAGAGCAATCTTATCCTTGATTCCCTGCTCCATGGGAATCTCTGTGCGACATACAATGATATCCGGCTGAATTCCCATGCCCTGCAATTCTTTCACACTTGCCTGGGTTGGTTTGGTTTTCATTTCTCCGGATGCCTTTATATAAGGTAGCAATGTCACATGAATCAAGATGGCGTTCTTTCTTCCTACATCATGCTGAAACTGGCGAATGGACTCCAAAAACGGCTGACTTTCAATATCTCCTACCGTTCCGCCCACTTCAATAATGGCAATCTTTGTCTCATCACATCCATCATTCCGGTAAAAGCGTTCTTTGATCTCATTGGTAATATGTGGGATAACCTGCACCGTTCCACCACCAAAGTCACCTCTTCGCTCCTTTGACAAGACCGACCAGTATACTTTTCCAGTCGTCACATTGGACTGTTTCGTCAGACTTTCGTCTATAAATCTCTCATAATGCCCCAAATCCAAATCAGTTTCTGCACCGTCGTCAGTAACAAACACCTCTCCATGCTGAATGGGATTCATCGTCCCTGGATCAATATTAATGTAAGGATCAAATTTCTGCATGGTCACGCTATACCCACGCATTTTCAGCAGTCTCCCCAAAGACGCCGCTGTAATCCCTTTCCCCAGTCCGGAAACAACGCCTCCTGTTACAAATACATATTTTACAGCCATCCGCAAAACCTCCTTTTAAAATCAGCACACCGAATTTCCATTAAAGAATTATTATACTCAATCTAAATATAAAAATCCAGTGCTTTTTGCTTGTTATACATACGTGATTTGCGCTCTGTTATTTTCCTGCTTTTCACCTCATATTTGCATATGCAGCTCATATGTATCTTACATGTATTCCACATTGTATTTAAACTATTACTTCGGCGGTTAAATATCGCAGTTTTTCAGGCAAGAAAGCTTGAATATATGGGTTTCTTATCTGCATAAGCTTGCGATATTTTAGCACCGGAGCAATATGCTTCCTATGTACCTCCTCAATTTTACATCATGCGTACTTCATATCTACTTTACATAACGTAGGGGTTTCATATATTACATAGAATTTGCTAAACATTCTTTAAAAAGAGTGAAAATATATGAAAAAAATCTAAAGTCCTTGATTTCTCTACGTGTTTCACTTACAATAAATTAATCGAAGGAGGCAAGTTAGACTTTATGGACAACAATAATAACAATAATAACAAGCAAAATAATAGTAATAATAATAGAACAGGTCTCATTATCTGCCTGATTGCCGCTATCTGTATGGTAGCTATATTCTTTTTAATGAGCAATCAGATTAAGGAAAACTTTCATCAGGAAATCACTTATGATAAATTTCTGGATATGCTTGCAATGCAGGAAATCAGCGAGGTTACTTTTAAATCCAATGAACTCACCATTAAACCCATTGCTCAGGATAATGAATATTACGATATGACCTATTTTACCGGCTATACGGAAACTCCTGATACTATAACTGCCCGACTGGAAAAAGCCAAAGCAGAAAATCCTAACCAGGAGCTTAAATGGCAAGCAGAGGTTCCTAATGCCGGAAACAGCATTATTGATTTTTTCCTTATATATATACTCCCCCTATTAATCCTTTGGGTTATCCTCTTCTTTGGATTCCGTATGATTTCCAGAAATGGCGGCGGTATGATGGGGGTCGGCAAAAGTACTGCCAAGATGTATGTACAGAAAGAAACCGGTGTCACCTTTAAGGATGTGGCCGGCCAAGAAGAAGCGAAAGAATCCATGAACGAGTTGGTTGACTTTCTCCACAATCCTGGACGTTATACCAAAATTGGTGCCAAACTACCAAAGGGTGCTCTGTTAGTAGGACCGCCAGGAACTGGTAAAACCTTATTAGCCAAGGCGGTTGCAGGAGAAGCTAAGGTTCCATTCTTTTCTCTTTCTGGTTCCGATTTTGTGGAAATGTTTGTGGGCGTAGGTGCTTCCCGTGTTCGTGACCTGTTTAAGCAGGCACAGCAGATGGCTCCTTGCATTATCTTTATTGATGAAATTGATGCCATCGGTAAAAGCCGTGATTCCCATTATGGCGGCGGCAACGATGAGCGTGAACAGACTTTAAATCAGCTTCTTTCCGAAATGGACGGATTTGATTCCTCTAAGGGATTGGTAATCTTAGGTGCTACCAACCGTCCGGAAGTACTGGACAAAGCACTTCTTCGTCCCGGACGTTTTGACCGCCGTATTATCGTAGAAAAACCGGACTTAAAAGGCCGTATTGACGTATTAAAGGTTCATGCCAAAGACGTTCGTCTGGATGAATCGGTAGAATTAGATGCTATCGCTCTGGCTACGTCTGGTGCCGTAGGCTCCGACCTTGCCAACATGATTAATGAAGCAGCCATTATGGCTGTAAAGAGTGGCCGTTCTTCTGTTTCCCAAGCCGATTTATTTGAGGCTGTAGAAGTGGTCATTGCCGGTAAGGAAAAGAAAGACCGAATCTTAAGTGAAAAAGAGAAGAAAATCGTGGCTTACCACGAGGTTGGTCATGCTTTAGTCGCTGCTCTGCAAAAAGATGCAGAACCGGTACAGAAAATTACAATCGTTCCAAGAACTATGGGTTCTCTTGGATATGTTATGCAAGTTCCTGAGGAAGAAAAATACCTCATGACTCAGGAAGAGCTGATAACTGATATCATAACCTTTTGTGGCGGACGTGCCGCTGAAAAGCTGGTATTTGGTTCCGTAACGACTGGTGCTTCCAACGACATTGAAAAGGCAACCAAGATTGCCCGTTCCATGGTTACCATGTATGGTATGTCCGAAGAATTTGGCCTGATTGGTCTGGAATCCATTGAAAACCGTTATCTGGACGGTCGCGCAGTGCTTAATTGCGGAGAAGAAACTTCAGCTAAAATTGATGCAGAAGTAATGAAAATTCTCAAAGAATGTTATGAGAAAGCAGAGAGCCTTCTTTCCGGAGACCGCGAGGTAATGGATAAAATTGCAGATTTCCTGGTTGAAAAAGAAACCATTACTGGCAAAGAATTTATGAAGATTTTCCGCGAGGTAAAAGGACTTCCTGAACCGGAAGAAAAAGAAAAAACAGGCACTGCATCAACCAAGGGTGATACCGTAGCCCCAGCAGAAGATATTACCGTAGCTACACTGGAAGGTTCTACCGTAACTTCAGTAGAGAACACTATCGATGTAGCTTTAGTAGAAAACTCCGTCGAAGCCACACTGTCAGCTGAGTCGCCAATCAGTTTTGATAACTGGGAAGCTCCATTGCCCAAGCCTGATGAGGCCAGATGGGATACAGACGAAAAAACAACTGACCTCAAATAGATTCTTATATAAAAAATCTCTTTAAAATCGGATTGAGTCATTTCAAAATTTTGGATATTAACTCATAATAGAACGGCTGGTATCTTAGCAATAGGATTCCGGTCGTTCTTTATAATGTTTGAAGCGTATGAATCTAGCTGTTTGCTTCCGTTATGTCATTCTTAAAGTCCAGCCATAGTGGATATTCGAGCCATTCGATTTTACAGTCTTTAAAGCTATCCCTTTTGATTATACCGAATCAACTGTTCTTGTTCATAGGTCATTTTCACAAACATTTACAGGACTATTTTTTTATCACCAAATGATTTTTTCTTTGTGACCTTATCACTGTTTTTTTATCCTTTTTCAGATATAATAGATAATGAGCTCAAAAGCCAAACTTTATCCTTAAAATAAGCCAGTTATTTAAGCATTACTTTGAATTCAAAAAATCACCAAAAGGAGACTCTGACTGCTATGGAATATTTACTACTTTTTCTGGAGGGTATCATTACGTTTATCTCTCCCTGCATGCTTCCTATGCTGCCAATTTATATATCTTTTTTTGCAGGCGGAAGCGAGAACTCTTTCACAGAAAAAAATACCACTAAAGAAAAATTTCCCAATAAAGCCTTTACCAACTCTCTTGGATTTGTCCTTGGCTTCACCTTGGTTTTCATTTCATTGGGAGCCTTCGCCGGAACAGTCGGCCAGTTATTAAGTCAGTATGGCACCATTTTTAATCTGGTTTGCGGCGGCCTTTTGATACTATTTGGACTTAACTACCTGGGAATTTTCAAGATATTCTTTCTCAATAAAACATACCGTATCAATACCTCCATTCGGAATGTGAATTTCTTTTCTTCCATTCTCTTTGGATTTATCTTTTCCATCGGCTGGACACCGTGTGTTGGGGCTTTTTTAGGCTCCGCCCTGATGCTGGCCTCCCAAAGTAACTCAGCCTTAAGAGGAATCCTGATGTTGCTGGTCTATTCCTTAGGGCTTGGCATCCCCTTCGTCATCAGTGCCCTGCTGATAGAACGACTAAAAAGTGCATTTGGCTTTATTAAGAGACATTATTCTATTGTAAATGGAATTTCCGGTGGCTTACTCATCCTCCTTGGTATTCTCATTATAACAGGACATATGAATTACTTTTTGTCACTTTTGACATTTTAATTGATTAAGCTTAACGATTATGTGAAATTTGAGATTTAAAATTCGAATCGACTCAGTTAAATTTTTGGAAATAGAGAGCTATCAATAGATTTTAAAAAATAACCATTTTAGAAAATAATCATTTCAGAAAATAATCATTTCAGAAAATAATTAGAGGAGTAATAAACAATGAAAAATTTTATTTATGTAGCTGGATTTGCAATCTTTCTCATGATTGCTTTTTTAGGATATAATACCTTGAGCAAAACAGTAAATACCCCTGATGCATTATCTTCTGGGGCAGATGCAAATAATGAAAAAGCGCCAGTCGAAAACACATCCGGTAACAAAACAGACAACAGTGCAACCAAAAACAAGAGCACAGATAGCCAAGCTGATTCTTCCCAGAATAATCAAGAGCCCGAAAAGATACTGGCTCCAGATTTTACCGTAGTCGATTGGGAGGGAAATGAAGTATTATTATCTGACTGCTTTGGAAAACCACTGGTAATAAACTTCTGGGCTTCCTGGTGCCCACCCTGTAAGGGAGAAATGCCAGAATTCAACAAAGTGTATGAATCCATGAAAGACGAAGTAAATTTCATGATGATTGACCTCACGGATGGCCAGCGGGAAAAGACCGAGAACGGCAAAAAATATGTAGAAAGTAAGGGCTTTACATTTCCAGTCTACTTTGATGTAGACCAGGAAGCTGCTATTGCTTATGGAATTTCTTCCATCCCTACAACATTATTTATCGATAAAGACGGGTATATCGTAAAGGGAGCCCAGGGAGCATTGGATGAAAAAACTTTGTTGAAGGGAATTGGATATATCGTAGAATAAGGGGCATTTGCCCCCTTATTCAATCATTTGATTTAATTTTCAATTGTCTATTTTTTCTTATGCCATTCATCAGCAAGTATGGCATACTCATAGGTATCAGACCAAATTGGATTGCCGTTTTCATCCTTTTTAAAGTAAATATTGGCAACTAAGTGTCCTTCCCTACGCATTCCCAGTCGTTCAAGCAATTTCCACGAAGGTTCATTTAATGGATTACACATAGCAATCACTCTACGTGCACCTTGATTAACAAAAATGTGGTCAAGTAAAGCGCTTGCCGCTTCCGTAGCATAACCTTTACCATGGTAATTTGCATTGAAAACATAGCCTAATTCCCACGTACCAAAATCCTGTTTGGATAGATACACATTGCCAATCAGTTTTCCAGACTGTTTCAAACATACCGCCCAAAAGTCATCATTTTGCGAACGTTTTACAGCTTCTTGTTTACAGTCCTCTTCTGAAAACACCTCGTATGGCTCAAATCTAACTACATCTTCCTGTGATAGATATTCATACAAATCTGGCCAATCATCAGGAAAAAATTTTCTAATATGTAAGCCTTTCGAAATAATCTCCCCTGCTTTGATTACAATTTCTTCATTCATCTTTAGCTCCCATCTGCGCGCTCCTGCGCATACTTTTTATCAGAGATCTTCCCACTTATTTATTTTACGATCATATGTAAGGATTCCATTCACCTCTTCCTCCACATCACTAACCTGTGTATAGATAGCCGCCGCCAAACCTTGCTTTATCAGCTGCTGGCGTTCCTTTTCCAATTCCTTGATTGCATGATTCAGTTCTTCTGTCTTTCCATATTTACGGTAACCATACACCTGGTCAGAATATGAGTGGTTTTTAATATGACAGCTATATCCACCATATTCTGATAACACAAATGGCCTCTTCTCCGGCTTCACAGTCAGCTTCCTGAAATAGTTATGAACACTCTTCAAGTCCCCGCATCCCTGGTCAAACCAGCCACTGGCATGGTCTATCAAACGGGTCTTGTCCAGTTTCCGGATTATCTGGTATACCCTCTTGCTATCAAACTGACCCCAACCTTCATTAAAGGGTACCCAGACCACAATGGATGGAAAATTCCGCAGCCATTTAACTGTTTCTCTACATTCTTTTATCCATTGTCGTCTTCCATCTTCATTTTTCCGGGAAGTAATTTCATAAAAACAATCCTTTACCAGCCGATGCATTTGAGTAAAAACAGTTGGAAGATAAGTCACCAAGCCCATCTGATAAGCCTCTCCGCCATTTACCATATCCTGCCACACCAGCATACCTAACCGGTCACAATGATAATACCAACGGGCCTGTTCTATCTTGCAATGCTTCCGCAACGTATTAAAGCCCAGCTTCTTCATTTCCGTAATATCTGCAATCAGTGCCTGATCACTGGGTGCCGTCATAAGTCCATCCGGCCAATACCCTTGATCCAGCAGCCCATTCATAAAGTATGGCTTATTATTCAAGAGAATACGGGAAATCCCATTACTATCCTTTCCTACCGAAACCTTCCGCATCGCAAAATAACTTTTTACGAAATCCTCTCCACTCTTAATCGCAATTCCATATAAAAACGGCTGCTCCGGTGACCATTCCCTAGGCACATGGATTTCCAGTTCCACTGCATCCCGCTTAGTTACAGCCTTAGCAATAACCTCTTTCCCCTCCACAATTTCAATCTGTTTTGCAATTCCCTTCTGGCTGAACCTCATTTCAATCCGAACCTTATTGGAATCGAACAAAGGAGTCACCTTCAGCTTTTCCAAATATACCTTAGGTACCCATTCCAACCAAACCGTCTGCCAGATTCCACTTTGGGGAGTATAAAACATCCCTCCATGGTCCATCTTCTGCTTTCCTCTGGAATGCCATGAAGTATCTGTACTATCCTTTACCATAATGCAGATTTCATTATCTCCTGCTACCAAATAATTAGTAACCTCAAAAGAAAAAGGCAAATATCCCCCAATATGTTCTCCCACCAAACAATGATTCACATATACCCTGGCAATCTGGTCCACAGCGCCAAAGTTAAGAATACATCTTTCGTTTTCTGGAATCTCATCCAAAGTAACCTTTTTTACATACCACAAGCATTCATAAGGCAGAAGCGTTCTCCCTACTCCCGATAAATAGCTTTCCGGCGAAAAAGGCACCAAAATTTCACCGTCATATTCCACCGGACGCACCTGAGAGCTGGTAAACGCATAGTTCCACCATCCATTTAAATTCACATAAGACCGCCGAACCAGCTGTGGTCTGGGGTATTCCATCCAAACCGAAGAAGAATCCTCCAGAATAGCCTCTCCCCATTCCGTAACAAGCTGATTGGGTATCATCAGTTTTTTACTTTTCTTAATTGTTCGCAAAGCATTTTTAATATCCATAGTACTCCCCTTCTCACCAAGACTCTATATACAAAAGCTAATTTAGTCAAAATAGTTGTAGCTAAATTATACCCAATGTTAAAGCTTGCTTCAATTAAAATTTCAATTGTATGTGTTGTTTTTTAAAATAACCCTTCGTTGTTTGATGATTCCCGTGAAGACAGCCTAAAAGAGAAGATTTCACTCTTCAGAGCTTGAAGAGTGAGAGCGACAAATCTATGTTATTTTACTGGTGAATGAAGAAGCCTTGTTTATCGACACTTTTATTCCCTTCTTGCCCAAGTATAGCCTGAAAGATTTTTTTACAAACGTGAGCCTTTTTGGAGAATGGATTGACTCTTTCCATGCTGAAAGAGCTGCTTATTCTATGGTTGTTTTTAGAATGGGAATGCAGTGTTGTTTTTCGCTAATTATGCAGTTGGCTGATTTAAAATGACAGGTTAAAACAAAAAAGTATTCCTTAGACTTTAAAATCTAGGGAATACTTTTATTCATCTGAAACTTTAAAAATTATTTAAATTTTTTATTTGATTCTCTATTCTCTCTCGTAATTCACCTTTATCAATACAGTAACTATCTTCTTTTCTAATCTCTGGATTTTTTTCATATGAATCACATGCTAAATTAACATCATCTAGCATTTCAAATATCTCTTGTGATACTTCATTTTCAAGCTCGTCTGAATTATCAAAAAACATATTCATATACTGATTACAAAATATTTCAGTATCATCAGCATTTCTCTCTTCTTCCAAATACTTATTACATAAATCTAATATTTTACTATAAATAATCATTATTTAAATACCTCCCATGTAGATTTCACTTTAGCATTTCCTATAACAGTCTTTACAAATCCATCTTCAGCAATATGAACTGATATTCCGTTTTTATAAACAACAGTCACAATTAATGACTAATTGTGGGCTTTTGTCTGGAAATCGGTATACATGCTCTAATCTGTTGAAAGCTGAATCCAAAGACCCTTTAGTTCTGCTTCAGCGGTTAGTACAGCAACTGCGTTTTCCATAAATTTTACTGAATTGTCCTGTGCTTCTGCATTAGGATTACCTATACATAACCACCCTGTTTCCGAATCAAAAAATGTTTTCCAGGTTGAACTTCTGTCTAACCTCCATGCACCTGGCTCAAAATCACCCACAAGTTTTAAGTCCGAATTATTACTTATTTGCGGCAAAGATAGCTTTTGCTCAATCCAGCTATCTTTTGGAGAAAATCCCCATATTTGATTAGCTACCATTGTATCCGAGTCAAATCCAATATTTATATAGGCAATCAATAAAGTAATATCTGAGTTTAACTTCGGAATTGTGTCTACTTCATTTTCTTGTGAATTATAAACTGCTTTACAGTTTATTCTGCTGTTTGCAACATATGTACAGAGTTTAATCAAATTTCTCACCTCCCATTAATGTGTAAAGTTAAAGTGGACTATTGTGTTTGTATCTAAATCTACTACTAACTCCCAAATGCCTGATGACCCTCTAAAGGTACCTTGAACATCCCATCTAAGACCATTTTTAAGAACACTATCTTTTACAGGTGTAGCTGAATTCATAATTTCATCCACCAAAAGATTTGTTCCATTTGAGTCTATATATGGTCTTGAAAGCTCACCTCTATTTGATCCTTTTTTAATTATATCGTTCATATGGTTTTGAACAGTTTGGCTGCTTTTAAGATCAGAGGCTTTGGGTATCTTAGTAGTGCCCTTTGTAGAATTAATACCACCCTTTATCTTCTTTACTGCAGCAACCACCTCGTCCCAGACCTTCATTGCTTTTTTTCCGACTTTTTTTACCACCACTTTCTTTACCACTTCCATGGCCTTTTTCCCCTTTAACGCAATTTTCCCGCCAGTTGCAAAGGCCCCTATTACTGATATCATGGCTGCCGCCGATAGAGCCGCATTCACCTTATCTCCTCGCAAGAGATAAAGAATGGCATTCACAATATCGGCCGGCTCTCCTACCACAGGGATTAAACCCGC
>JAVBLX010000066.1:0-3491 GCA_031553075.1 Acetivibrio sp. | reverse complement strand
AAAACTATGGATATATTTTAATTGCCGACAATATGGAGGACGCCATCCAGGTAACCAATGAAATTGCGACGGAACATTTGGAAATTGTCACAAAAGACCCATTTCAAGTTATGACGAAAATAAAAAATGCCGGGGCTATTTTCCTGGGAGAGTATTCCAGTGAACCATTAGGAGATTATTTTGCCGGGCCCAACCATGTCCTTCCAACCAATGGCACCGCCAAGTTTTTCTCACCACTTAGCGTAGACGATTTTATTAAGAAATCCAGCATAATATCTTATTCCAGAGAAGCATTGGAACCAATGAAGGATGACATTATTCGTTTTGCCACTTCAGAACAGCTCACCGCCCATGCCAATTCCATTGCCGTAAGATTTGAAGAAAAATAATGTTGCTATTTAAACGCAAGCCTGTAAACAGTACTGAAAAAAATTCAAATTGTCTAATATTTGGTATTAACTATTGCAAGTTTTTTGTCGATAAGTATAATAGAAGTATGGAAACCTCTATGACAAGTCAAAGGAGTGATATTATGTCAGATTTTTATGGAATAGGTTCAGGTAACAGCAGTTATTTTAATGATTTTTTTGGTTCCAGTTCAACCCAGAGTTCATCAGGCTCTTCTGGTCTGACCGACTATAATCTGATTAAGAGTGGTACATACAAAAAAATGTTGAAATCCTATTATTCTTCTTCCTCGGAAAAAACCACCACTGAGAGTGCGGAAGCAAAAGCAGCCAAACAATCACTGGTGCAGACCAAATCAGTTGGCAAAGCTTTAAACGAAGCAGCTACGGCCCTTAAAAATTTAAAAGAAGAGGATTTCACAGATAAGGACGCACTATCAAGCAAAGTAGGGACTTTTGTAAGTGCATATAATGATGTCATTGAAACAACAGGTGATTCTGATGTTAAATCCGTATTGCAAAAAACCCTTTGGATGATTGGAGGCACCAATACCAGTTCTAAAGTGCTTAATGAGCTTGGAATTACCGTCGGTAAAGACAATAAACTAAGCTTTAATGCGGATACCTTTAAGAAGGCCGATGTTTCAGCCATGAAAACCATGTTTGGCGGCAACAGTTCTTTTATGGGAAAAGTCGCAAGCAAAGCAGCAGATTTGGTAAGCTTAAGTAACAATGCTTTGAATGCCACCGCCAAAGCTACAGGTTATAACAACAAAGGGGATTTTAAATCCGTTGACACCAGTACATTATATAATGATTTATTTTAATTTTAGCCGAATAGCCAGTAACCTTTAAGGGTACTGGCTGTTCTAAAGTAAGGGGGAAGAAAAAATAACATGGAAAATAGAAGCAGTAAAATTACCAGAAAAACAAAAGAGACCGAAATAGATATAACATTAAACATAGATGGAGAAGGAGTTGCCCAGATAGATACAGGAGTTGGTTTCTTTGATCATATGCTTACCAGCTTTACCAAGCATGGTTTTATGGACCTTAAGGTAACCTGTAAAGGCGATTTGGAAGTGGATGCTCATCATACCGTCGAGGATGTAGGAATTGCTCTGGGAGAAGCACTTAGGGAGGCTATGGGAGATAAAGCAGGCATCAAACGTTTTGGCTATTTCATTTTACCAATGGATGAATCTTTGATGTTGTGTTCCCTTGATTTATCCGGACGTCCTTATTTACAGTTTGATGTAACCTTTACCACACCAAGGGTAGGCACCATGGATACAGAGCTGGTAAAAGAGTTCTTCCATGCAGTCGCTTATGGAGCAGGGATTAACCTTCACATTAAAGAACTGGAAGGCGGAAATAACCACCACATGATTGAAGGTATTTTTAAAGCCTTCGGAAAAGCCTTGGATGAAGCAACCACGATTGATCCAAGGGTAAAAGGAGTATTATCCACAAAGGGAACCTTGTAGGAGTTATGGAAGAAGAACAACGATTTGCATAAAGGAGAGATAAGACCAAATGAATCATAAATTAATAATTGGCTACATTAATGGAGAGAACGAAGTGGAATCCAGTATTACCAGAATGGCAGAGCATTATGACACAAATGGTGCGGATTCCTTATTTTTATATAACTATACCAAGGACGAAGACTCCCGGGAAGAGTTTTTAAAAATAGTAAGAACCATTGAAAAAGAATATGATATTCCATTATTTATCGGGCTTTATGTGGAGCGGTTCGAGGACATAAAAAAAGCACTATATTCCGGTGCTCAAAAGGTTGTAGTACGTCAAGGTCTTATCAAAGATGAAAAAGTTCTGGAAGAAGGAATTGCCCGTTTTGGTAAAGATAAAATCATTATGGAAATTGATTCCATTGGTGATTTCAAAGATGTCCAATATACCCAACATCTAAAACAATTGGGAATTGCCGGAATACTATTAAAACATGTGGTAGTATCACCAAAACTAAAAGAAAATATCAAAAAAGCCGAGATGACCATAGTAATCCGTGACAGTCTGGTTCGAAATGATTTGGAAGAACTGATTACTCTGGAAAATGTACTGGGCGTTGCCACTAACTACTTTGAAAAGAAAAGTCTGATAAAGTCAAAACGAGCATTAAAAGCAAACGGTGTGTCGGTAAATACTTTTGAAAGTGACCTTTCTTTTCAGAAATTTAAAACCAACGAAGCGGGATTGATTCCAGTTGTAACCCAGGACTACAAAACCGGGGAGGTCTTAATGGTTGCCTATATGAACGAAGAAGCCTTCTTAAAAACCATTGAAACCGGAAAGATGACTTACTGGAGCCGAAGCCGGAATGAACTATGGTTAAAAGGCGAAACTTCAGGACATTTTCAATATGTAAAACACTTGATGGTTGATTGCGACCGTGATACAATATTAGCAAAGGTAAAGCAGCTTGGAGTCGCCTGCCACACTGGAAATCCTACCTGCTTTTACACCGACCTGGTAAAACGAGGAACCACCCAAGTTAATCCACTTACTGTATTAAACGACGTATATGGGATTATTAAGGATCGCAAAGAGAATCCCAAAGAGGGATCCTATACCAATTATCTCTTTGACAAGGGAATCGATAAAATTCTGAAAAAATGTGGAGAAGAAGCAACCGAAATTGTCATTGCCGCAAAGAATCCCGATGCGGAAGAATTAAAATATGAAATATCAGATTTCATGTATCATATGATGGTTCTTATGGTTGAATGTGGGTTGGATTGGAATGATGTGATGAAAGAACTGGCGCACCGTAGATAGGAAAAGGAGGAAATGCATATGTCAATGTTTTTTGGAGGAGTCCTGTATTACTTGTTACAGGTAGTTCTTTTTGGAGCGATTGCTGGACTTGGGATATTTGTAGGAATCAGACTGCGGAAAAAAAAGGAGAAGTAAATTTGTGTTTAGGGGGTGAGGGGACGCTCCTGAGATATAGGCTGCGAACGCCGAAAGAGCGGGTGGATCACTGCCTCCCCGGAACGGCTTCCTTGGAAAACGGCTCGCATGCGAAAGATTTCTGGCTAGCGTAGAAGCACCGAAAGAACT
>JAVBLX010000090.1:0-13483 GCA_031553075.1 Acetivibrio sp. | reverse complement strand
TTTCTTGATAACATCAATCATACTAACAAATTCTATACTATCAGCAATGGATACGCCAAAGCTGGCAGTGATTTTTATTATGCTGTCTCCATTCTGGCAGCTGGATTCTTCAATGGAACTTCTTAAATTTTCAGCAATGACAGGAATTTTCTTCTGATCTATGTCAGGCAGACATACTAAAAATTCTTCCCCGCCATAACGTGTAATCCAACCTCTGCCCTTTAAGCTTATCTTTAAAGTATTATAAAAATGCTTTAAAATTTCATCTCCTGCCTGATGTCCATAGGTATCATTTACTGCCTTAAAGTGATCAATATCACACATGATAACCGCCAGTATCTTCTTTTTGTAATAATTGCGGCTTAATGCAGTTGGAAGTTTTTTATCCATATATTGTCGATTGTAAGCCTTGGTCAGTACGTCCGTATATAGTCGTTTGCTAACCTGTTTACTGTATAAAATAAAACCAGCGATTAAAATAACGAGAATAGACAAACTAATCACCAGAATATAGTTGGTAATATGAAGCCGTTCCATTAGATAAGCATTTGGTATCAAAATAATCAAAGAACCATTGCTGCTGCTGTACCACGGAAGCGGATAGGCAATCATTAAACTGTTTCCTTTTCCATTTGGGGATTTTACATATTCCATAGCTGGGTTCCCGTTCATAATATTCTCAGCTATTATTTCCTGATGTGTGGGAAGAAAATGTTCAAGCTCCTGGGTTGTATTTGTTTGCGCAAAAACATTATAAAAGTTATCTACAATAAAAATATCACAGTTGCTGGGACGGAGCTTTTCCAGCAAAACGTTAAAATGTTTTTCTGTTAAATTGAATACAATGATTCCTGATGCTTCGGAGCTTTCGTTCTTTACAGGCAGAATAAAGGATATAATGTTTTGATTGTCCCAATTATAAACGGGAGTAAAATAAGCCTCGGTTGTATGTTGGATGGAAGTATAAAAATCAGTTTGTAAAAACTCGGGATCTTCTTTTGTAAATATGTTATTTTGCTCCCGATAGGTAAATAATACGTTTGATTGACCTTTTATATTGTAAATCACCTGCGAGCTGTGTATGTAGGGATGGGTTATAAAATTATATTCTTGAATGTGCATAAATTGTTCTATGTTTTCATCTGCTGAATGATTTAGCATTTGGAATTCCAAACTGGTTGCATTCGCCAGGGAAAATAAATCATCAAAGTCATTTTCTAATAAGGAAATATAGCTTTGGATCAATTGGGAAAAATGTTCCATGGAGGTCTTTTGTACATATTGGGAGAAATTAACGTAGGTTGTTACTAATTGTGATGATATAAAAAAGATCACAATTGCCAGTATCAGTGAAGCGAGCCGATTGGATATAAATCGGTTCATTCGGTTGAAATGATGGTTTTCTTTTTGTTTATTCTGCATATAGCACCGCCTTTAGTTAATGGTAACTTCCAATGCTATTTGGCATAAGGAATAATGGAATTATAACAAAAAAGGACGCTGTTTTCAATGGCAATAATTTTTACAAGAAAGATAAACTCAAGATAAACAAATAAAGCATTTTTGTTAATCTTGAGTTTATGAAAAAAATATATGATAGATGCAGTTGGACAAAACATCAAAGCTAATACAAAAGAAGGAGATATATATGTATGAGAAAAATTATTAATAAGAACATAGTTATGACAGGTATGCTTATTGCTATTATCTTGTTTATATTAGCTGCTGTTCTGCCATATATAACCCATAAAAAAGTATCCAATATATATAAAACAACAATTGCAGCCATAGATTTTTATAACGATGAAACTGGATCCGAGCGAATTGCATATTTAGATGATAACACAGAAGCAATGGTCTACCGTTTAAAGATGATAGAGGAGGCAGAAAAAGAAATTTTTATGTCCACGTTTGATTTTAACGCAGATCAAGCTGGAAAAGAAATGATGTCAGCTTTGCTCCACGCTGCAGAAAAAGGTGTAAAGGTTCAGATTCTAGTGGATGGCATAAGTGGATTTACAGACCTCAATGGAAATAGGTGGTTTCAGGCATTTGCCTCCAATGAAAATATATCCATACATATTTATAATCCGGTTAATTTATTGAAACCCTATAAACTGCAAGCAAGACTTCATGACAAGTATTTAATTATTGATAATAAAATGTACCTATTAGGTGGCAGAAATACCAGTAATTTATTTTTGGGTGACTATACCGCCAAAAAAAATATAGACCGCGAGTTATTTGTCTATGAAACAGTGCCGGGAATGAATACATCACTGAACAATCTGAAAACTTATTTTAGCCAGATATGGGAACTTCCCGATTGTAAACCATACATGCCGGCGAACAAAATAGAAAAAATCAAAGAATTTCAGGAAGAGCTAAATGCACAATATGAAACACTGGCAGATACATATCCCCAAATACGGTTAGAACATTCTTGGCTAGAAAAAACAATGGAAACAAATCGAATCACTTTATTGTCAAACCCAATTGAGGCAGAGAATAAAGAGCCGTGGCTGTGGTATAGCATTAATCAGTTAATCAAGGAAGGTAAAGAGGTCACCATACATTCGCCTTATATCATTTGCGGAAAAGAGATGTATCAGGATTTAGCGGAGATATGTAAAACAGTTGGAACCGTAAATCTGATTACGAACAATGTGGTCAGCGGGGCGAATCCATGGGGATGCACGGATTATTTGAATGAGAAGGAAACTATTTTGCAGACAGGAGTCAGGGTATATGAATATTTGAATGAGCATTCCAGTCATTCAAAAACGATTCGTATTGATGACAGAATCAGCATTGTCGGCTCTTATAACTTTGATATGCGCAGCACCTATCTTAACACAGAATTAATGTTGGTGGTAGATTCCGTTAACCTTAATCAGCTTTTAATGGAGGAAGAAAGGGGGAATATGGAATATAGCCGATCCATTTCCCAGGGGAGTGAGTATCGATATGGTACCAATTATCATGAACGAGAACTGAGCAGAAGTAAAAAAATAATGTATGGGTTATTGCGTATTATCGTCAGACCGATACGGAAGTTACTTTAAAATAAGGAGGAACACCAATGAGTTCAGGGAAAAAGGTGCGTTATAAAAACATTATCGGAGGTCGGATTGTTGCGGCTGTGCCGATTGTAGTATTGCAGGCAGTAATTATTTTTACAATGTTAAAGTGGCTGGCACCATTTGCTACCTTTATTTATAGCGGATTATCAATTTTATCGGTACTGTTCGTTTTATATCTGGTTTCCAAGCGGGATGAGGGAACTTATAAGATATTATGGATCATGGTGATATTTATTGCACCATTACCAGGCGCTTTGGCGTATTTGTTCTATGGGAATAAGCGGACGGGAAAGCGATTGGAACGAATGCTGCATTCGGCAGACAAACATATGCCCATGGAGTTAGAACCAGGTACAGATACCATGGAAGAGTTAAGGGGAAAGAATAAAAGAGTTGCCCAAACCTTTGAATATGTACAAAATGCCAGTGGATTTCCGGTGGTAAAGAATGAATCTGCAACTTACTATTCCATTGGCGAGGAATTGTTTGAACAGATGAAAGAGGCTTTAAGTCAGGCTAAAAAATATATTTTTGTCGAGTATTTTATTGTTCAGGAAGGTGTTATGTGGGATTCTATGGTGGAAATCATGGAAAGAAAGGCCAGGGAAGGTGTAGATATTCGGATCTTATATGATGATATTGGCAGTCTTGCAACCTTTTCATTAAGAAACAGAGAAACTCTTTTAAAAAAAGGTTTCAAATGTGTGAATTTTAATCCCCTGATCGGCATCAGCGGGGCACTGAACAACAGGGACCACCGTAAAATACTGGTAGTAGATGGTGTGGTGGCTTTTAGCGGCGGTATCAACCTTGCGGATGAGTATATTAATGTGAAGGTGAAACATGGACATTGGAAAGATGTGGGCTTTCGAATTACAGGGAGAGCAGTAGAGAGTTATACCTATATGTTTGTGGAATTTTGGAATGCCTTTGCTCTTGATAAAATCACAAAAGATTTACTGGGGGAAAAGAATGAGACATTCTCAGATTCTTCTGATGGCTATGTACAGCCGTATTATGACTCGCCAATCAGGAAAGAGGCGCTTAGTAACAATCTTTACATAGATTTATTGGGACAAGCCACGGAACATGCATGGTTTTATACACCATATCTGCTATTGGGAGATGGTCTGTTAGATGCATTCATACATGCCGCCAGGCGGGGAGTCGATGTCCGAATTATTATGCCGGGGGTTCCAGATAAAGAACTTGTATATCGCATGTCAAGAAGCTACTATCGGGAGTTGCTGGAAGCAGGAGTAAAAATCTATGAATATACGCCGGGATTTGTTCACGCAAAAGCATGTCTTATTGATGATGAGATTGGTACAGTGGGAACTGTAAATTTGGATTATCGGAGTTTGTATTTACATTTTGAGTGCAATGCATTATATTATCATGCCTCACTGCTAAAGGATTTAAAGAAGGACTTTATAAATACAATCTCCTCCAGCGTAGAAAGGACAATGGAGCAAGAAAACACAAAATTTATATATCGTTTATTTGACCATGTATTGCGTGTCTTTGCACCTTTAGTATAATAAAAGAAGTGAAGTGAATGAACAATTTTGATGATTTTAAACAGATGAATATGAGGAGAACAAATTATGAATCAAAACAACAGTGAAAAGTCGAATGCAAGTTTATCTGGTCGGTCAATAGCAAAATATATTGTACTGTCGGCAGCAATGGTGCTGTGTCTTATGTATTCTGGTCAAATATTCGGACTGGCAAGAAACCTATGGGGGATTGTTTTCCCATTAGTTCTTGGATGTGCGCTTGCATACATACTAAATATTATTATGGAAAAATTTGAAAAGATTTATTTCCCAAAGTCAAACAACAAAGTAATCAAAAAGACAAGAACTCCAGCTATATTAATTCTGTCGATTCTATCAGTACTTGCAGTTTTATTTTTTGTCATTCGCATGGTTGTGCCAGAGCTGGTAAAAACGGTTTCCAGTCTTGCCGTAACGATACCTGAAATTGCAGAACGAGTGTCAGCTTATTTGGCAGCAACCAATGAAAATCCCATGGCAGCAGAGTTTTTTAACAACTTGCAGATCGATTGGGAGAATATAGGAACTCAAATCATCAGTTTCGCAACCCAGGGATTTAGTGGAATCGTAACGTCAGCGTTTTCAATTGTCAGTGGCTTTGCAGGTGCAATATTCAGTTTTTTTATTTCATTTTCCTTTGCTATTTATATTTTAGTGGGAAAACATAGATTAAAAGGGCAGTTAAAGCGAGTTGCCAAGGCGTTTCTACCACAAAAAATCATGGGAAAGGTAAGTGTGATTCTTAACGTAGCCCATGAGTCCTTTACCAGTTTTTTTGTAGGACAGTTTATCGAAGCGATTATTCTTGGCGGGCTATGTACACTTGGAATGCTATTATTCCGATTCCCTTATGCAACCGCAGTGGGCGCATTTGTGGGTGTTACGGCATTGATACCGGTTTTTGGTGCGTGGATCGGTGCAGCAGTAGGAGCAGTTTTAATATTAGTGGTAAGCCCTGTAAAAGCAGTGATGTTCCTTGTATTTATTGTGATACTGCAGCAGTTGGAGAATAACCTGATTTACCCAAGAGTGGTCGGAACTTCGGTCGGACTTCCGGGGATATGGGTTCTTGCAGCAATTACTATCGGGGGCGGCTTTGGTGGAGTGATTGGAATGTTGATTGGTGTGCCGATTGCAGCAACCATATATAAACTCTTAAAATTAGCGGTTATGAATTCAGGTACATAAGTTTGTCCTTGTATTTATAATGTAAAAGTCTAATTTATGCGAACGAATTCAAAGTAAAACGAACAAAAGCCTATATATTATTTATTCCAAATATAATAGACTTATACCATATATAAAGTGAATTTTGTAGATTCCCAAGGTGGATGACAGGAACAATTTTACTAATATTACTATATATTTGCACCTCTGGTTTGTTCAGATTATAAAAGAAAAAGGAGAAAAAACATGAATGATTCTGGCAAGAAAGCAGTATGGAAAAAGTTTTTAATCCCAATATGCAGCTCAATGTTGGGAGTGATTGGATTGCAAATTTTGATTTTATTCCTACTGGAAAAAGGAATGATCAATCTCTTAATTGCATTAGCATTAACAGCAGGTGTAATTGCATTTATATTAGGGACCTTTATTGCTGTTGCCAAATCAATATTTGGTCCGATTTTGTCTGCCCTATCAGGGAAACAACTGCAAACAGGCAATACGAAAATGGAAGAACGAACAAAGAAAATGGCAGCCCGTGAGGACGAACTTGGTCAAATGATTCGAAACATTCAAAATTCCGTCGGATCATTTGCCGTCATCATTGCCGGAATCAAAAAGGCAACAAAGGAACTTGAGGAAGTATCCGATGAATTTCAGGCTATCTTTGGAAGCATGACAGAATCCATGGCTCAAATGGGTTCAGCAGTAGAAGGGATTACCAAAAACACCATTTCTCAAGGGGATCAAACCTCTGATATGAAAGAAAAGGTAAACGCTATCGGCGGAGCAATTGACCAGATCCTTGCTAATATGACCTCATTAACAGAGTGTGCGCAGGTCGTAAGTGAATGTAACCGTTCAGCAGAACAGATTATGGGTGAATTAATAACCATTAGTGAGGAAAATGGACGAGCAATTGATAATGTTAGAAAACAGACCGATCTTACAAATTATTCTGCCCAGCAAATTCGAACGGCAACCGAGATCATTGCCAATATTTCCAGTCAAACAAATTTGTTGGCACTGAATGCCAGCATTGAAGCAGCAAGAGCTGGTGAACATGGAAAAGGATTTGCCGTTGTAGCAGAAGAAATTCGTATTTTGGCAGACCAATCAAGAGAATCTACCATGCAGATTAATAATATTGTGAATGACTTGATTGGCAATTCTGAAATTAGCGTTGAAATTACATCAAAGGTTTCCGACGCATACATAAAGCAGAATCAAAAAATCCGTGACACAGAAGAAATTTTCAAGTCATTAAATACCGAAATTGTTCGTGTCAATGCATCCATTGAGGGAATTGGTGTGGAAGTAAATGAGTTAGAAGAACATAAGAATATTATTGCCAATGGTATTATTTCTATTTCTGCTTCGGCAGAAGAAAATGCCCAAAATGCAAAGGAAACTTCAAAAAATGTTGAAGGCTTCCGTCAAGTGGTGAATGAATGTGATCAGTCAACAGAAAAGATAATTGAGGTAACAGAAGAATTGGTTGGATATATTAATGAGTTTGGTACAGTACGTTTATAGGAGGCGAGTATGCAGTATCGCACAAGAAGCCGCTTTCGGCAGCGTTTCATGGGAATACTCCGATCAACCCTTTTCATTCTTAGGCGGTCGAACAAGTCTATTATATATGTTTTTCTGGGGTGTCCTGGCTGTCGTTTACATAAAGAATATTTATCCGTGGATGTCATCCTTGATAGATCGAATTCCCGCAAGAGCTAAGCATTTTTGGACATGGATTATTGCCGCCGTCCTCTGTGCTGATATGGCGCTCAGTGCCGTAGCGGTAAATCGCTGGTCGGCTCGGCTGGATGATTTGCCTGCCCAAAATAGCATGGAAATATGGCTGGACGACTACTACCCAAATGACATGCTGCAAGAGATATATCCCAATATGGTGTTCACTAATCAGGATTAAAAACGACCATGTCACACATATCAAAAATTCATGCTATTTATTAATATCTGCAAACATTAACTCAACATAAACAAAATTGCCCTAATAGTTAACGTTTAGTTTATGTTATCAATATATGATGTAACTAGGCGAAGGAAAACGCCAAATAAAATAATTAAGAAAGAGGTAGAAAAGGTATGGATAATAATTTTGATATTATTGTTGTAGGAGCAGGTCCCGGTGGTAGCAGTACAGCTGCGCTCTTGGCACAAGCAGGAAAAAAGGTACTATTGGTTGACAAAAACAAAAGTGCAGGTGGTAGAATGCTTGCAATTCACGATGATGAAGGCTTTCATTATGAGCTTTTTCCAATCAGTGGCGTTTCAGATCAGTTTGACTATGTTCTTGACAAAATAGGAAAAATTGATGAGGTGAAATATACAACGGTCAATGAACTCGGCTTGGAGAACATAATGTACTTTGAAGATAACTCTGGCAACATCATTCGTTGGAATCAGGATACTGGATTTGGCCAAGATTTCTTTAAAGCCATATGTGTTCCGATGGATAATACAGAAGGCATCGCTAAAATACAAAAATTTATGACTGATATAATGACCATGACTGAAGATGGTATGCAGAAGCTTTCTTTGACTCCATCCCCTGAATTTTTAGATAGTTATGGGGAGTTTCCTGGACTATTCCGTACTTTTGTATTAGCTTCATTTTGTGAAGGTACATTTGAAATGACAAGCGATAAGGTTCCGGCATCAGATATGATCCGGCTATTCCAGGAATCCACAAGAGGTCTATCTGGTCGTTACTACGAATATGGAATTGGCCACGTTTTTGAAGTGTTTGCGGAAGCCGTGGAGGATTTCGGTGGAACCGTTCTTTTTAATAGCCGTGTTAAGAGCATTGATGTAGAAGGAAATGAAATTAAAGGCATTACCTTAGAAAACGGAGAGAAGTTCACGGCACCGATTGTCATAAGCAGTGCAGGTATACGACAGACTGTGTTCAATCTTGTTGGCCAGAATAAGTTTGAAAAAGATTATTGTAACCGAATAGGTGCTTTAGTGCCAAGTTTGGCTTGCGTAGGATTTCGCTATTTCCTAAACGCGCCAGTTCTGAAAAGTCCAATGATTGTATTATTTCCAGAAGGGTGTTTGGAATCCTATGAAGAGTTTAAAGAAATGGCAGAAGGAAAGCGCCAACCAAAAAGAAACTATGTTTATTTAGGAACAACATCCTTATATCGAGAGACTGCACCGGAGGGTAAGCAATTGGTATATGCAGTAATGTCTTGCTATCCTGACCCCAATATGGATATTCAGCCGTATCTGGACTATATAGAAAAAAAGATTAAACTAATAGAACCTGATATATTTGATCATATTGAACGCAAGGAGGTCATGACTCCCGCTCAAGCAGCCCTAGTGGGTACTGATGCAATGGAACCTCATCTAGGTGGAGAAGCATATGGGATTGCGAACTCAATTGGTCAAGCAGGAGAGCAACGGCCTAGCCCCATTTCACCTATAACAGGTTTATACTATGTTGGCAACGATGCAGGCGGTTTTGGTTTGGGAACTCACCAAGCAATGGATTCAGGAGTTAATGTTGCAAAAATGCTCCTCAATTGTTCAAATGAATAAATCTCTTAACATGCGGCTTACGAGTTTCTGATGATACTCTTAGGAGCGAGTCATTGAGAATTAAACTCAATAATTATGATGAATCCTGATAGGTTAAACTTATCAGGATTTATTTTACTATTGCATTGCTTCCGTGATCTGATTATAAAACAAACGTAAACAAAGAAATAGCAAAAAATTAATCTCCAGTTAACAACAGTACATTAATTGAAAAGTTATGCTTTATGCTGAATCGAAAACAATATGAAGAATGGGTAGAACGAGCAGCGGGGAAGGACATTACAATGGTTCTGGACGTAGAAAGAGACATCCGACCATTAACCGAGCAGTGTATGGAGTTGGGAGCAAAGGTGCTGCTTTTAAAATGTGGAGCACCAGGCTTGTATTATAAAACCCAGTCAGCGGATATGCTTGCACAAATTGGCGCTAAAATAGAGCTCTCATCTGATTGGGAGAATCAGGAAGGCTTTGAAAAAAGCTATATTCCACGGGAGGTGCTTTCAGGAACCGGAGCCGGTGATACCACCATTGCAGCATTTCTGACCGCTATGCTAAAGGGGTATTCCTTCGAAATGAGTATTCATCTGGCATCAGCGACCGGGGCGTCCTGTGTGGAAGCTTATGATGCAATCAGTGGTTTGAAATCGTTTGAAGAGCTGGAAGAAAAAATCAAGGCAGGCTGGGAAAAACAATAGCGCCGAAGTGCGCTGGCAGCCATTAAGGAAACAACAGAAGAAAAAATGAAGTAGTTTAAATCAAATAATAGATTCATAGCGAAGTAAGTATGATAGGGGAAGCAATATGCTTCCCCTAAACAGCATATCATTTCGGCTGCACCTGCCGATATTCCCCAGGCCCCATGCCATACCGTTTCTGAAACAACCGATAAAATTGTGTCTTATTCACAAAACCAAGCAGCTCCGCAATTTCAGAAATGGAAGTGTTGGTATGTATCAACAAATGCTGCGCTTCTTCAAAATAAATTCTTTGGTTACAGGAATGGATGGATTCGCCTGTATTCTTAAGAAAAATTCTTGATATATGCTTTTCATTATAATGAAGATGACTGGCCAGCTCTTTTATCGTAACCCGTCTTTTATTATTTTCTAAATAACTCATTATGAATTCAACAATCTGTGATTCATTGTGCGTCTCTAATCGAACATATTCTTTAAAAAACAAATCCCGGTTCAGCAAAGTATAACCTAAACGCACTAAATATCCATAAATCATATATTGAATCCCCTTCTGTTTGTGCCGTAGTTCTTCAGCCATGCAATGAAAAGAAGTGGACACAGCCTGGGTGCATAAGTCCGGAGCGGACGCATGGAAAATAATATATTCATTCGTTGCGAAAGCAGAGTTTATCAAATTTTGATAAAAGAATTTTCCGATTGTTGACTGGCGAAGCTCATGAAAACCGGAAATCTGGGGGAAATTCTGAATGAATGCAGAAGAGAGGGAAAGGGTGTAAATCACACACTTATCCATGGAATGAATTCGGTTCTTAACGGAACGGTTAAGAATCAAAAAGTCACCAACAGAAAGCGAGATGAGACTTTTACCGATTTCCATATTTAATTGACCGCTTACAACATAATACATTTCAAAATAACTATGAGCTTGCAAAGGCATAAACGCACCAAAAGATAAAATATCATTATACTTGATGGTTAGCTTGTCTTGCCCAAAGGGATCGATATGTGTGAAGAGCAGGTCTTCTCCTCTGGTAACATGAAACTCCATAATTCGTATATAGGAAGGAAGTGAAAGGGTAGATGGAATTTCCTGGGGAGAAAATGCATCCCCTAAATGTTCTAAATTATGTAGTTTTTTGTCTAATTTTACATATGGCTGGTTTGCCTTGATATCATTCATCTTTGAATTCCCTCTTTTTGATTTATTACCTAAAATGATACCACAAAATCATAAAAATAGAAATAATAATACGAAATTATGTCCCATTAAATTGTATACTTAGGCAAGATAAAACGAATACGGAGGTATTGCTATGGGAGAACAAAGGCGATTGACAAAAGGAAATATTGCTGCCTATGGGTGTGGAAATCTGGGGTATAATTTTATTAATTTTCTGTCAAATTTTGGAATGCTGTTTATGACCGATTATTTGGGAATGAATGCAGGTATTGTAGCAGGTTTGATTGCAGTTAGTAAAGTGCTTGATGGCATTTCCGATATCCTGGCAGGAACGATTATTGATCGAACGAAAAGTAAAATGGGTAAAGCAAGAGTATGGATTCTGCGAATGTCGCCTCTGATGGTAGCTGTCAGTATTCTGTTTTTCTTTAATCCAACAGAGGCACCTGAAGTTGTCACATACATATATTTCTTCATCGCATACACCTTGTTTAATGACGTGTTTTATACTATGTATTATGTAGCGAACTCGTCGATGATACTCTATATGACAAATCACACTCAGGAACGGGTATATCTAAGTATTATGAGTCAATTTGGAAATGTTGTGTCGGGTGCATTGGTTACCGGTACTTATTTGATTTTAATTGGAAAATTTGGTGGCGGTATCCATGGATGGAGAATGGTATCCATTATTTATGGAGCGATTTTCCTTATCCTGCAGTTAATTTATATTTTCAGCGTGAAGGAAATGCCTCATATGGAGAAGAACGATAGTAGTAATAGTGTATGGGCGGATTTGGTTCGAAATATAAAATATTTATTAAGAAACAAATATTTTATTATGCAATTTCTGATCTTTTTCTTTTATACATGTGGAATCATACTATTTGCTACGGTAATACCATATTATTGCATGCGGGTATTAGGCGATATAGACAATTCCAGAGGGACACAGACATGGTTGAGTCTGCTATGCTCAGGTATTGTTTTAGGGTTAATGTTTGCCCCGATATTAATGAAAAAGTTGGGTATGTACAAGTGTAATTTATATACCCGAATTGCATCTTGTCTGGTATATGTTGGAGTAATCGTTGGGGTATACACAAATAATTATCCACTGATTTTGGTTTTTGAAGCAATATTCTTTCTCTTACAGGGACCATATTTAGGAACCAACGGAGCTTTGATTGGAAAGATATGTGAATATACGAAATTGAAAGATGGAGTAAATGTTGAAGCAACCGTGAGCAGCTGCAATTCAATGGGCAGTAAAATCGGAAATGCGTTTGGTGTTGCCATAGTCGGTTGGTTGTTGGGCGTTGTTCATTATGATGGAACAATGTTAGTACAGCCGGACAATGTGCTGAATATGATTACGGGTATCTTTGCCTTTGCACCAATTATTTTCCAGGTTATTATCTTAATTCTTTTAGCAATGATGAATGTTGAAAAAGCAGTAGAAAAATTGCAGCATGAAAAAAAGAACTAAATAGTAATGGGAGGATCGAACAATATGAAAGAAAGTAAAGTGAAGACCGGGGCTGCTTTAAGCAATGAGGTTTCCCCGTTGGAAAAGAAAAACAGTAAACTTGCTTATGAGATTGCATTGGAAAGTATGGTACTTCTAAAAAACAATGGAGCGTTACCAGTAAAAAAGAAAAAAGTAGCACTATATGGAAACGGCGTACAAAAAACCATAAAGGGTGGTACAGGCAGCGGAGAAGTAAATGAACGCCATGCGGTCACGATTTATGAAGGAATGAAAAATGCCGGGTTTGATATTTCGTCAAAGTCATGGTTACAAGACTACGAGACAGAATTTGAAACGGGCGAAAAGCAATTTGACGAAGCCGTTAAAAAGAAGCTGACTCATGCGTTATCACATCTGAATTTAAATGAATTTTCCGATGCTTTTGGAATGAATTATGAGCATCCTTACGGAAGAGAAATCACCGAAGCAGATGTAGCGGAAAGTGATACCGATGTCTGCCTCTATGTTGTGTCCCGTCAGTCTGGGGAGAGCATGGACAGAAATCCAGATGATTTCATGTTTCATCTGGTTACGGAAGAAATCAAAGGAATTGATTTTTGTGCAACCCATTACAAGCATACGATTGTCGTACTAAATGTGGGAGCATCCATGGACATTTCGCCGATTATCCCTATTGAAGGGGTTACCGGAATTCTATATATGGGAATGCTTGGCAGTCGTGGCGGGGATGCTTTTGC
>JAVBLX010000141.1:0-11029 GCA_031553075.1 Acetivibrio sp. | reverse complement strand
GGATATAATTGAGCCCCCGTCACTGGATGCGGGAAGTTTTGGTGGAAATATAGATAAAATTGAGCCCCCATCACTGGATGCGGGAAGTTTTGGTGGAAATATAGATAAAATTGAGCCCCCATCACTGGATGCGGGAAGTTTTGGCGGAAATATAGATAGAATTGAACCACCCATGATGAATTGGGGAGGGAAGGGCACGAAGGTTCCAGAAGACCTGGAAGCGCAGAGATTCGAGGAATCATTTGTGGCAGCAACTATGGAAACAGGACAACAGTCGGAATTTGGAAATCTATCGAAATCGGTGATACCGTCAGAAATTAACTTTCGGCAGGAAGCGGTTCAGGGTACATCGGAAGAAGCAGAAGGGCTAAGATTTGATGAAAGATTTGATGAAAGATTAGCAGAAAGAACAGGGGTACAGGGTACTGCTATGCAAAGTACTGGAACTCTGCAAACGCCTGAGATGACAACGACATCTTCAGCGGATGAATTGAAAGCACAGCCTGGAGCATCAGCAAATGCCAAGACAGTGTTTGAGTCAGGTGGACTACACGCACAGCAAGCGAACATCAATCAGGGCGTGAGAGCACAGCAGTCGAACCAGAGGCAGAATCAAGGAGTGAGAGCACAGCAGTTGAACCAGAGGCAGAATCAAGGAGTGAGAACACAGCAGTCGGACCAGAGGCAAAATCAGGGAATGGGAGCATCACAGCAGATGAATCAGGCCCAGGCAGAAAGCAAATCACCACGTGTGCACCAGACCAAGGGAGTAGGGACATCTTTGCGGGCAAATCAGAGCAGCGGAACAGGAGCTTCACAGCGAGGAACTATGAGTCAGAGGGCAACGGTGTCTTCTGGTGTAACGGTATCGCCAAGAACAAAGACACCATCAACCAAGAGTGGAAGGGTATCCCATCCCCAGCGGACAATAGCGCAAACACAGACTCAGAGCGTATATGAAAGAGCGGCAACCGCTAATATCACTCCAACGGTAGCGAAAATAGATTCCAGCGGAACAGTCAGGCTCCGCAGTAACCCGCCCAAACTATCGGGTGGCCCATCTATTCCCCGAAAGCCAACTATTCATGATTCTGGAAAGAAAAAATAAGTAAATAAGCAAAACCAAAAAGTGGAAACAATCAGGAAATAAAAGGAAAGAAGCAGGAGGACAGAGATGCGAATCATTCCCAAGAAAACAAAAGTAGAAATGGAGCTCTTTAAAGGAGTTGGAGTGGTTGATATTGCGGTAGGGCTGATTGGCGTACTGCTGGCTGTAACCATGCTTTTATCCAATCTGCCTTATCATGGGTGGTTTGCATTGGGCATTCTATTCGTGTTTGCGCTGCTGATTATGCCGGTTGACGATGAAAAAGTTTATTTGATGATTTTTAACCTTCTAAAGTACTTTGCCAGATATCGTACCTTTGAGCAGAAACCGGAAGAAAAAGAACAAGAAGGAAAAAAACAAGAAGGAAAGAAAGCCGGAAGGAAAAAACAAACCACCTTCGAAGTAAAGGATATAACCCCTTTTACTGGTATTGAGGATGAATTCATTGTCTATGGCAAGGAATACTATGGTGCCGTGGTGGAGCTGTCCTCCATTGAGTTCCGCTTTCTTACTCTGCAAAGACAGAACAACTTGATTGACCGTGTGTACGGAGCCGTCATCCGAACCGTCTTAGGTTCGGAGACGGCAGCTATGATTAAGATTGACCGCCCCGTTTTGTTTGATCATTATGTTACCTCAGAAGAAAAAAAACTGGAGGAATTAAAGGAAGCCTATATATACGGAATGCTTAACGATGAAGAAATCACCGACCGGGTAGCCGTCATTTATGATCGAATTGAAAAAATAAAAAATTATAATTATAACGAAAAGGTATATGTTCCCTATCATTACATTGCCTTTTTCCACAAAGATAAATCCGTGCTTCGGGATCAGGCAAGGCAGCTGATTGCCGGCTTTGAAACCAATGATATGGAGTGTAAGCAGTTAAGAGGAAAAGACCTGGCCATATTTTTAAAATATAATTATACCATTGATTTTGATGAACGGGAAATTCTAACGATTCGTCCTGAACATTATATGGATTGGATATTGCCCAAGAAGATTGAATTTACCACCCGAATGGTCAAATATGATGATGTATATACCCACAATCTGCGAGTGCTTGATTATCCTTTGGCGGTGGGAAATGCATGGGGATACAAGCTTTTCAATATACCCAATACCCGGGTCGTGTTAAAGATGAAGCCCATTGAACGATACAAGGGGATCCGGCAGATTGACCGGGCCATTGACGAGTTAAGGAGCCAGGGAGAATCTACGGCAAAGACCAGTAAGATTCTGGAGCTTTCCGAGCATATTGATACCCTTGCCGAGCTGCTGGTTCTGCTGCAAAGCGATAATGAATCCTTGTTTGACGTAAATGTATATGTCACAGTATATGATTATGAGCTGTCCATGAAAGAGAAAATGACCAAAGAGGAGCAGGAGCAATATAATAAAATCGCTCAGGAAAAGGGAATTAGCACCAGTCTGAAAAAGCGTGTAAAACGAAGCATGGCAGAATATGGGTTCAAATCCACAGACATGTTCATGCAGCAGTTTGAACTATATGCCTCAGCCATGATCAGTGCCCGAGACAATTTTTCAAGAGAAAGCAGGGGGATTCATTCCGGCTCAATAGCCGCAGCATTCCCTTACGTATATAAGCACATCATGGACAAAAACGGTATTAACCTGGGAAACTCAGGCGGAACTCCTGTATTCATAGATTTTTTCAAACGGGATAAGGATCGCGTAAACAGTAACATGGTTATTATCGGAAAGTCCGGAAGTGGTAAATCCTATGCAACCAAGACCATCCTTTCCAATCTGGCCGCTGAAAACAGCAAGATCTTCATTCTGGACCCGGAAAACGAATATTCTCAGCTTGCCAAAAACCTGGATGGAAAGATAATCGACGTAGGAAGTGCCACACAGGGACGTCTGAATCCCTTCCATATCATCACCGGTCTTGCAGATGATGAAGAGGAGAAGGAGAACGAAAAGACGGAAGGGCAGAACATCAGCTTTCACGTTCACCTTCAATTTTTGGAGGAGTTTTTCAAACAGATCCTTCCGGGGATTGAAACAGATGCACTGGAATATCTGAATAACATTGTTATCCGTATGTATGAAGGAAAAGGGATTGACCAGGATACCGATTTAAGCAGTCTGGAGCCGGAGGACTTTCCTATATTTGACGATTTATATGAAAAAATATTAAATGATTTTCAGCTTGCAACAGGAGAATACAGCAAAGGAAATCTGCGGATTTTATTAAATTATATATCCAAATTTGCCACAGGCGGCAGAAATGCCAGTCTGTGGAATGGGGAATCCACTATTTCCACCAATGAGAACTTTACCGTATTCAACTTCCAGTCCCTTCTGGCCAATAAAAATAACACCATTGCCAATGCCCAGATGCTTCTGGTTTTAAAATGGCTGGATAATGAAATTATTAAGAACAGGGATTATAATCTGAAATACAAATCCAACCGGAAAATCATTGTGGTAATTGATGAGGCCCATGTATTTATTGATGCAAAATTTCCCATTGCCCTTGATTTTATGTTCCAGTTGGCCAAGCGGATTCGTAAATATAATGGAATGCAGATTATCATCACCCAGAACGTAAAGGACTTTGTGGGAACAGAAGAGCTGGCTCGGAAATCCACGGCAATCATCAATGCCTGCCAGTATTCCTTTATCTTCCCGCTGGCGCCAAATGACATGCATGATTTATGCAAGCTCTATGAAAAGGCTGGAGCCATCAATGAAAATGAACAGGATGAAATTATTAACAATGGTCGGGGCCGGGCGTTTGTAGTAACATCGCCTACCAACCGGACCAGTATCAGCATTGAGGCAACCCCAGAGGTAGAAGCGCTGTTCCACGGATAAAAGCTCTTCACGGTTTGTTTTTGAAGCTGTTATCAGTATGATGTCCATGGCGGCATACCTGGAGAGTGAGAAAAATGGAGGAAGAGATTGTGAAGAAAAACAGCAGGAAATTACTTTTAATTATTATGGTAATCAGTGTTCTTGGCCTTGGGGGCTGTGCTGGTGAGGAAGCACCACAGACAGACACCTTAAAGGATGTTCTGGAGGCCGGAGTCTTGCGGGTGGCCGTGACAGACAATAACGGTGCATATTCTTACATAGGCTCCGCAACCAATCAGCTTACAGGGATTGAAATTTCCATGATGAAAAGCTTTGGTGAGTACCTTGGGGTTACTGTGGATTATGTAATATTAAACCAGGATGGCCTGGTGGAGGCAGTTATGAATGGGGAAGCAGATCTTGCCATTGGGCGGATTTGTTATGATGGTATCATGGAAAAGGACAGCGTGATTTCCGATTGCTATGGAACGGGAAATACATATGCCGTAACCAGGCGAGGGGTATTTTCTGCAACACTGGGTGCTTTTGAGGAACAGACCATTGGTCTTTCCAAAGGAGTATCTCCTGACGTAATTAAGACCACATCAGAAATCCGTGATGCCTCCCGAAAGGAAAACCTGACGCGGGAAGAGGCAGCCATATATTTGGAGAATGGAGCAATCGGCGGTTTTTTCTGTCGGGAAGAGGATGCCAGATATTTCATGGCAAATCCCCAGCTGCAGGCACAGGTTATTACGAATTTACCACAGGAGAGATATGTGGCAGCAGGAAGGGCAGACGCTCAGGCATTAATGAATGAATTTAACAAATGGCTGATTCAGGCTACGGAAGATGGAACCATGGATCAATGGAATCAGGTATTTAGAAAACAGTGAGGTGCAGGCTATGGCATATTTTGACAGTCCCAAAAATAAAGCAATGTGGGAACGGGAATTGGATGAATTGCGAAAAATGAGAGAATTGCGGAAAAATCAGCCAGAAGCATTCTCGGTGGAAAAAAGCAGTGAAAATTCCAAGCTCCATGAATCAAGTCGTGTTCCAATGACCCTTGAGGACTTAATGGAAGAAGAAAATCTGGTAACCAGAAAGCCTTCCAGAGAAGTTCGGTTAGAGCCAACCATGGAAAAAGAAAAAGTCATGGAGAAGGAAAAAGATATGGAAAAGGAAAAAGGTATGGAATTGACCATGGAGAAAGACGTGTTTCAATAGCTTTATAGGTGATGTTATGAAAAAAACGGAATTTATCAGGTATCTGCTCCTGATTTTTCTGACCGGAAGTATTCTACTGACTCCACGTCAGGCGCAAGCGACGGCCAGTGAACCAGAAGCAGCGGAGAACCTTACCATATCAGAGGACTTGATACGGCCAGAGGAGCCTCAAATTCCCCTGGGGCAGGATTTACTGGAGGACGGAGAAGCTTCTGACCAGCAGGATTTATCAGAAGAAGATACGAAAAAATTTCTTGAAGATTTGGGTAAAGTGAAGGTTGTAGTTGGTGAAGCGCTCAAGTGGACCTTTTCGGCGGAAAAGAAGCTGTTTTTGTATCGGTTTTCAAATGGTGCCCAGTTTTATTCCAATGTGGCTGAAAATGGCGTGGTAAGCGGCCGTGTAGTTTTTGAACCAGATGAAAATATACAGATAAATGCTTACCTGGAGGATGAAATGGTGGACACCAGTGATGGTTTATCTTTTTCCCAACCGGGGATGTACCGCTTGGAAATTGTGGCACTTCCGGCCAGAGGAGCAGAGAACCTGTTGGAGCTTCATAAAAAAACGTTTACATTTCGCATATTTCCCCAGATGATAAGCGGCTTGGAAATTATTAATCCGCCCGTGGATTTTACAATCTATCAGGCCAGGAGAAATGGTTTGGATATTTTGGATGGGACTTCCCATGCGGTTAGTACGGCAGGTGAGGGAATTTATGAAATTATATTTCGGGATACAAAGGACAGAGGTGTAAGCTGCTATCTCAAGTTCAAAAAGAGTATTCAGTTGCCATACCTGGAATTTGAGCCCTTTCACGAGAACGGAAGCTATGAGGAGGCTGTTCATTTCCAGACGCATGGTGAAGATGTAATTGTGCAGGTGATCAGAGACGGGAAGGAATATAATCCGGTCGGTCAGTTTCTTAATATGGGTGGGCATTATATCCTGCGGGTAAGTGATAGTCTGGGTAACTATAAAAGATATGAGCTGGTAATAAAGTACCGTTATCGGCTTCCCTACATTACAGGAGCACTTATCTTATTGGGCTTTCCGGTATTGGGGTGGTATCTTTGGCGGGTACGAAATGACCGAAATGTATTATAAAACGGAGGTGAGCGGCTATGAAAAAGTGGTGTAGCATATGTACTATTTTATTGTTGCTCCTGTCCGGTTGTAGCGGTAACAGTATATTATCCAAAGAAAAGGTTGCGTATGAACGGGTGACTCCGGTCAGCGAGGAAGAAGTGAAGCTGGATTTTGAGGGGATGGTTCAGACCAGTCAGAAACGAAAGTACGAGAGCAGCTATCCGGATGCATTTTACTTTTTGCCAGAGCATAAGGTAAGCAAAAGTAATTTAATACATTTTCAAATAATAGAACTGGATACCAGGAATGATACCTTCTATTATGTATACCAATGTAAAACAGCCGATGGCATGGAGTCGGTTTTTCTTTCTTATCAATTTAAGAGCAAAATTTCGACGGTTCTTTTCCGGGAAAAGTCTGCTGTTTTGGCAGAGGCTCCTACTTTATTTGCCTGTAAATGGCAGGATAATGAGTTTTTAGTTTATTATAATTATTTTATTTATATTGTGGAAAAAAATGGCACAAAGATAAAGGAGTACCGGACCCAGGAGGTTTTAAATGTGCTGGGAAAGAGTTGGGAGTTCAAGGAAAATAAGGATGCACCGCCAGGTTATCTGCTTGGGCCGCTGGACTATCTTGAAGTGACCGGAATGATGGAAAATGTCAATTATGAAGAGAATCAGAACTGCATACTCCTTACCTTACAGGGCCATTATCGCAAGAAAGACGGAACCGACCCATATGATCGTGTCAGAAAACTGGATGAGATTTATGGTGTCAATACAACGATGGATAATATTGCTCAGGCGGACGACGCAATCATTGATTTTAACTCAAAGCTTGATCTGTCCACGCCGGTTGTGACTGAGGAAGAGATGAGCCTGGAAGAAAATCAGAAGCTTGTGGAAGAAGGAGAGGATGCCGATACAGCTTGGGAAATAGAGCGGGATAATGCATATAATGCGGCCTATCAGGAGGCTTTTTATTACACAAAAGAAATCTGGGTTAATCTGTATTATGAGGATGTGAAGGATAAGGGCTATTATCTTAATATGGATAATGAAATAGCAATGAATATTCCAGGTGTACCAGCGGATTTTCCCGAACATACCCTGGCTCAATACCTGGAAGAGTGGGGAGAGCGTTATACAAATCCCAAGCTTATGCCCCAGGATTTGAGGATAGAATCGGAACCAGGAATGGTATGGAATCCGAAAGATGCCAAATCCTTTTCGGGACAATTTGAGAATGGAAAATATCGGGTGGATTATAATAATAAGTTTATTGTTAATTTGAAAAAGTCATTCTTATATGGTGGCGTTGAGCTGACGGAAGATACTTTTCAGCGGGAGCTTAGGAACATTGTTTGGGAGAAGGATATTTTAGTACCAGTTGAGATAGAAGAGAATTCAGGTGAATCTGATGGAATAGGCGTAACAGGTGGCTTAGACGAATCCGGTAGAACGGGTGAGACGGGTGATTTAGATGAAGCTGGCGGAATAAATGATACAAATGAAGTTAGAGAAGTGGGTGCAGGATCTGAGACGGTTTATGAAACGATAACCGTACGGGAAGAAGGAGCAATTACTACTCGTATCAATTTATCATTTAGTGCGGGAAGCTATATTCTCCGTTATGAAGAGATGGCAAGCCCTGAATTTTGTTTTGAAAAAGCTGGTTCGGTCATTCCGTTTTATATCACCAAAGTCGGTCAGGTGGAAAATGCCGCCGCCCGCTTTGGCTTAAGACAGCCTGATAATACGTTTAGAAGGCTGACCATACAATATTCCCCATATGAGGAATTAATCAGTCATGGCACTGTGATGAGTCAGTATTATGGAGGTGTTAACTGGTTTGCGAATGCCAGTCATCTTTACCTGGTATTTGATGAAGGAAATTTCGGAAATTACTATCCGCAGAACACAAAGATAAAGAAGTATTCCATCGAAGCTCTTTATTCAACCTTGTACAAAGGTGAAGAGGGAGAAGTGGAGGTAGAAATCCCTTTGCAACAGGAAAATCTGGTAAGTGGATTAAGCGAAGCAGCTTTTTTTCTAGATAATTCACTATATGTATCCTCAATTGATTTCGGTCTTTTCCTTTGGGGCGAGAATAGCTTGAGCCTGGTGGATAAAAACCTTGGGCTTTACCATATGTGGAAGGATTCAGCATCTAATTCCTGGGGGATTGGATTTGAACGGGAAAAGTTTGATTATGTATACGGTGACTTGCCCTTTGCCAAAATCATACCACTTAAGTTATAAGTAAAGAGATGGGAAGAAAACTATTTGGTGAGATGTATGAGCAGTTGTTTAAGGAAGACGAAAAGCAGGCGGAACGGCACGGAGAAATCAGAAGCAAGATTAGAATACAATTTTTCCATGTTTCACCCAACAGCTATTGATTTTTAGTTGAATATAGATAAAATTAAAGTAGGTAATCTTTCCAGGTTATCTGCTTTAATTTTTCATATAAGGGGGAAATATGATGAAAAAGACATTATTAGGAATTGGATTATGCTTTTTAATTTTAACAATATCGGGTTGTGTATCAAAGGATTCCGATGTGGAAAAAAATGTGAAAGAGTTTTTAACGGCCATCTACCAGGTAAAGAATACGGATACCTATACAGAGATGATGAAAAAGATAACGGAAGACAGCCAGGCAGAAAAGATGGGAACTGGTGTTATTCAAAAAAGTGATGAACCATATAAACCATTTTTAGCCAGATATGAAAACTATTGTACCGAAGAAACGCTTGACTTGTTAATCCAAAATGGATATTTGTATCAATATGAACAATTAGCAGCCGAGGAAGAGTGTCAGTTCATGGTAAAAGATATTACGCTGAAGCTGGATGATACTCAAAAACAGTATCATTATACCGTTCAGGTGGAAAAGAGGCTGAAAGATAATATTATTCAGATATTAACCAGTGAGGGAACTGTTAAAATTAATGAAGAAGGGTATATAAGCTGGTTTAAGATTAATAAACGTTTAGGTTGAGTTTATACTGGAGACAGTACGCAGATGGGAGAAGAGTATGATTGATTCAAGATGTGGTTTACATTGTACAGGCTGTGAATGGAAAGCGAGTGATGGCTATCTATATTTTAACAATAAGAGAGAGGAACCAGTATGAACATACAGATTTTCGGCACATCTAAGTGCTTTGATACAAAAAAAGCCCAGCGGTACTTTAAAGAACGGGGAATCAAAGTTCAGTTCATTGACCTGAAGGAAAAGGGGATGAGCAAAGGCGAATACAACAGCGTAAAACAAGCGGTGGGTGGATCTGAAAAGTTATTGAATGAGGACTGCAAAGATAAGGATGCACTGGCGCTGGTAAAGTATATAGCGGAAGAAGACCGGGATGAAAAGATTCTGATGAATCCCCAGGTAATAAAGACACCAGTTGTGCGTAATGGAAAACTGGCAACAGTGGGATATCAGCCAGATGTTTGGAAAGTGTGGGAATAAGCAGTGATTACGACTTTTGAATTGAAAACTGGAAAACGGAGCTTAGAGATAGGAATCCTTCGGTCAGCAAGAAAGAATATTGCTTTTGAAATCAGTCAGGAAAAAGGTGCTCGTTTAAAGGTCCCTAAGTATATGACTGACAAGGCAATTCGCAGTTTTTGCCAGGAAAATGCAGAACTTTTGTATTGCCAATATGATAAAGCCATGGACACGCTCCCCCCATACATACCAAAAGGGAAAGCCTATGAGGAAATATATGTGGATGGAGCGTATCTTCCGTTTGGAGATGGACAGATACATCTGCGGATTATGGAAGGTGGAAGACCAGGGACTAATATTATTTCTTATAAAGAGCTTGAACATGGAGAAAAAGAGCTTTGGGTGGAAACCCTTCAAAAGAATGCTCCAGAGTCTTATCGGGCAGGCGTAGAGAAATGGTTCAGAGAGTATGCCCGCTATACCTTAACCAGAAAAGCCATACAGTTTAGCGAAGAAATGGGCGTAACCTTTGGAAGAATCAGCATTAAGGAGCAGAAAACCCGCTGGGGAAGTTGCAGTAGTAAAGGTAATATCAACTTTAACTGGAAATTGGTTCTAATGCCAGAGGGCATTCAGGATTATATCGTAGTTCACGAACTGGCCCATTTGAAAGAAATGAATCATTCTGCCCGTTTTTGGAAGGAGGTGGAGAAGGTACTTCCTGATTATGCGGATAGAGTAAAATGGCAAAAGAGGCATGAGAAGGAGTTTTCTAAATACTAAATAAACTAAATTCATTATTTGTATTTCCCAACTCAAGGGACATCGATAAAGATAAAGAGCAAAAGTAGGGCAGTAAAAGCTGCCCTATTTTTTTGTGTTATTTGGAAAAAAGGGTCTTCACAGAGTTGAGCTGGAAAGGCTGTACGGACATTATCCATCTATTTTTGCAAAAGTCCCATTAAATGAAAATGAATAAAAATAAAAAAATAAAAAAAATTAGAAAAAATTTTTAAAATAGTTGAAAAAAAATCCCATATTAATAATGAGGGGAAAATAAAAAAACGAAAGGAGAATGGATGCAAAAGTATGAAAGGAACATTCATAAAAATTTCTAAAAGGAGTTTGCCAGGGGCAAGCAACAGAGAAAATTAGAGCTGTAGAAGAATTCGATACCGGAGCAGTTCCAACGGTTGCAGGAGAAAAAGGCAGGTGTCAGGAAGTAGGTGCTTAAGAAAGGAGTTACATATGGAGATAAAAAAAGTAAATGAAAGGTTTGAGGAGAAATGCCATGAAAAATATAATCCGGAGCAGGTTCGGGA
>JAVBLX010000167.1:0-8668 GCA_031553075.1 Acetivibrio sp. | reverse complement strand
TAATAAGAAGGAATACGATGTAAGAGTCGTTCTTGCCCAATAGGTGTCCCGCCCCGAAGAGTATAAAAAAAAAATGAAATATTTGACTCATTTTTATATGGAACTTGCATGGAGAAGGCAGTACGTAGGAATTTTGGAGTTGGAACTGGATGGCGTTATTTTTTATTTTATTGATAATGAGTTTTATTTTTCTGGTATGAAACCATACGGAAGTATATATGAAGATATTGAAAAATTTGCGTTTTTTTCAAGAGCAACCTTATCAGCATTGCCATTAATTAATTTTAAACCGGATATTATACATTGTCATGACTGGCAAACCGGACTGATTCCGGTGTACTTAAAAGACAGCTTCCACGGAGGAGATTTTTTCCGTGATGCAAAATCGATTATGACGATACATAATTTAAAATTTCAGGGAAAATGGGACGTAAAGACGGTAAAGGATATTACCGGACTGGATTCCTATTACTTTGCACCAGACAAATTAGAAGCATATGGAGATGCCAATTATCTGAAGGGTGGCATTGTTTATGCGGATTATGTAACCACTGTAAGTGACACTTATGCACAGGAGATTAAAGTGCCATTTTATGGAGAAGGTTTGGAGGGTCTGATGAACGCCAGAAGCAATAGCCTTTTTGGTATTGTAAATGGTTTGGATTATGATGAATACAATCCTGAAACGGATACATTAATTTATAAAAACTACAATCAAAAAACCTTCCGGAAAGAAAAAATTAAAAATAAACGAGGATTACAAGAAGAGTTAGGTCTGGAAAGAGATGACAAAAAGTTTATGGTTGGTATTGTCTCTCGATTGACCGATCAAAAAGGGTTTGATTTGATTGATTATGTAATTGAAGAGATTTGTTCAGAAGATACCCAATTAATTGTTCTGGGAACTGGTGAAGAAAAATACGAACACCTTTTCCGCCATTATGCTTGGAAATATGGAAACCGTGTTTCTGCTAATATATTTTATTCCAATGAGTTATCCCATAAAATATATGCAGGGTGCGATGCGTTTTTGATGCCATCACTATTTGAACCATGTGGTTTGAGTCAGCTGATGAGTCTCCGTTATGGTACGGTTCCGATTGTTCGGGAGACAGGTGGTCTTAAGGATACAGTAGAAGCATACAACGAATTTGAAAGTATGGGAACTGGTTTTTCTTTCACTAATTATAATGCACATGAGATGCTTTCAACCATACGTTATGCAAAAGATGTTTATTTCAACAAAAAGCGTGAATGGAACAAGATGATTGACCGAGGAATGGCAAAAGATTTCTCATGGAGCAATTCTGCAAGAAAGTATGAAGAACTTTATGATAGATTATTAGAACGTTAATATAAAGGGGCTGGTATAACAACAGGAGTCTTCCTGTGGTTATACCAGCCCTTTTGTAGTTCAAACGTTACTGCTCGCAGGAGTTCAAAGGTTTGCCTGTGAATAGTAAAATCAGCCAATGAGCCTGCCCTCGCCGCAGGCGACTTTAAATGGGCAGGCGATGTTACTGTCACAGGCTTGCCTGTGAACAGTAACAATGTTTGAACATGGAAGTAAGGACTAACATCCTGCTTGCTATTTCAAAAAACTTGTATATAATAGAATCATAGGACAAGAGTAAAGTTTATTTAGAGAGATGGGAGTATAGTATGAAGGTGTATGTTGCCAGACAACCAATTTTTGATATAAACCATGAGTTGTTTGCATATGAGCTGTTATATCGAAACAATGCAAATAACAGCTACGACACAAGCATGGAGGGAAATCGGGCTACCAGGATGCTGTTGTCCGATGTGTTGACGGTCTTTCAGTTAGACAATATTACAAATCAAAAATATGCATTTGTAAACTTTACCAAAGACCTGCTTTTGGATAAAGTACCAAAGGTGTTGGATTCAAAGGATATTGTCATCGAAATTCTGGAGGATGTTATTCCTGATGAAGAGTTAATCGAATGTGTTATCGAACTTAAGGAGCGGGATTTTAAGATCGCACTGGATGATTATAGTGGGCCAGGTCCGATTGATGCCCTTCTAAAGTATGCTGATATAATAAAAGTGGATTTTTCCTTAGTAAAAGGAGAGAACCGGATTGCCATAGCCAAGGATTTGCTTCTTCGTGAGCCTGGACTTAAGCTTCTGGCAGAAAAAGTAGAAGATGAAACTGATATGGAACAAGCCAGGGCAGGAGGCTACACATTGTTTCAGGGGTATTATTTTTCCAAGCCGATGGTTCTTACCAGTTCCTATTTGGAAATTGCTGATACAACGGGAATGCGCCTTTTTGGTGAAATCAATAAAACCAACCCAAGTTACGACAAGATAGTAGATATTATCCGCGTGGACGTAGGGATGGCCTATACCGTGTTTAAGCAGATGAATACGCTCACTTATTATCGCGGAAATAAGATAACGGATATCAAGGATGCCCTGGTTCGGATGGGAATTAGTGAAATTCGTAGAATTACCATGTTGATTATGATGCGTAATTTTTCCAGTGAAAATTCTTCAGAAGTAGCCAAAACAGCATTGGCCAGAGGTGTATTTGCCGAATCCATAGTCGGTGAAGTGGGTTGGGAGCCCCTTAAGGAACGTGCTTTCTTTGCCGGAATGTTTTCCATGATTGATATTATGTTAAACGAAGATATGATGCGGATTTTAGCACAGGTGTGTATTTTCGACGATGTAAGAGAAGCTCTTATGGGCAGTGACAACGAATTGAAGCATGTGCTTATGTTTATCCGATTATATGAGGAGGGGCATTTTGAAGAAGCCAAGGAAGCGCTGGGGATTGGGTTCAATGTTCAACGTATGGCAGATTACTACATACAATCGATAACCTATGCGGATAGAATATTTAATTCGTTGGATTGGTAATTCAGATTAACTAATAAACTGAAAAAACTGCAGTATTGTACCTGAAAATATAAAAGAAAACCATACAAAAAGGACATGAAAAAGTAAAATTTTTCATGTCCTTTTTGTATATTAAATAGAATCAAGGGAAAGATATAAGGGAATTAAATTATATGGAGGTATTATTATGAGCAATATTAGTGGTATGGAACTTCAGAATTTACGTCACTTACTTTTAAGCTGCAGTACGGAAGAGAAAAAGTTTGCAAGCTATGCAGAAAGTGCACAGGACCCACAGGTTAAGCAGTTTTTTGAGAAATCTGCTCAATCCGCAACACAGAACAAGCAAACTTATTTGGATTTCTTAAGATAGGAGAATAGAAGCATGGAAGAAAAAGTAATGGTGTCAGATGCATTAAATGGGATTAACAGCTGTCTGACCAAATATGAAGAAATGATTACCCAGACAGAAAACCAACAGTTAAGACAACAGCTGCAACAGATTCGAAACCAGACTGAGACCTCTCAGTATGAATTATTTACAATTGCAAAAAGTAAGGGCTATTATGAGCCTGCTGAACAGGCAACTGATGATGAAAAACAGACAGTAAAGTCCATTATTACCAGCAGTTCATTCTAATTTTACCCCAAAAAGAGCAGAAGAAACCGACAATTCTTTTGCTCTTTTTTTGATTTGTTAAAAAAATGGCAAATTTATACTTGAAATTTATTTCCAGATTGGTTAAAATAGAAACAGAGTTTGCAGGTTTGTACAACTTGTGACTATTTTATATTCTTAGGAGGAATTATATCATGGCAGTAAAAGTAGCAATTAATGGTTTTGGACGTATCGGACGTCTTGCATTCAGACAAATGTTCGGAGCAGAAGGATATGATGTAGTAGCAATCAATGACTTAACTAATCCAAAAATGTTAGCTCACTTATTAAAATACGACTCAGCACAGGGCAGATATGCATTGGCTGATAAGGTTTCCTGTGGTGAAGATTCTATCACCGTTGATGGAAAAGAAATCAAAATTTACGCACAGAGAGACCCAAAAGATCTTCCATGGGGAGAACTTGACGTAGACGTTGTACTTGAGTGTACCGGATTCTTCTGTTCTAAAGATAAAGCAGCTGCTCATATTACAGCAGGCGCTAAAAAGGTAGTTATTTCCGCACCAGCTGGAGATGATCTTCCAACTGTTGTTTTCAACGTAAATCACGAAACATTAAAGAAAGAAGATACCGTTATTTCAGCAGCTTCTTGTACAACCAACTGCTTAGCACCTATGGCAAAAGCACTTAACGATTTGGCACCAATCAAAACTGGTATCATGTCTACAATCCATGCATACACAGGTGACCAGATGACTCTTGACGGACCACATCCAAAGGGAGACTTAAGAAGAGCTCGTGCAGCAGCTTGTTCTATCGTTCCAAACTCAACAGGAGCAGCAAAAGCAATTGGCTTAGTTATTCCTGAATTAAACAAAAAATTAATCGGTTCTGCACAGCGTGTACCAACCCCTACCGGATCAACTACTATCTTAGTAGCAGTTTGTGAAGGCGATGTAACAAAAGATCAGATCAATGCAGCTATGAAAGCAGCATCCAATGAGTCTTATGGTTATACCGAAGAAGAATTAGTATCTTCTGATATCGTTGGCAGCACATTTGGTTCTTTATTTGATGCAACCCAGACCATGGTTCTTCCATTAGACAATGGAACGACTCAGGTACAGGTAGTTGCTTGGTATGACAATGAAAATTCATATACCAGCCAGATGGTTCGTACAATCAAATATTTTGCTGAATTAGCTTAATTTTTGCAAATATGACCTATTAGGGTCCGGTCACTTAGGACCGGACCTTTTTATGTAGTCTTTTATTGAGAATATCCATAAAATAATAATTTGTTCGTATGAAAGGAGTTTGACCCATGTTAAACAAAAAATCAGTAGATGATATTAATGTAAGTGGAAAAAGAGTATTGGTTCGTTGTGATTTCAACGTACCTTTAAAAGAAGGCAAAATTACCGACGAAACCCGTTTGGTAGCAGCACTTCCTACTATTAAAAAATTAATCAATGATGGCGGAAAGATTATTCTTTGCTCACACCTTGGTAAACCAAAGGGAGAACCAAAGCCAGAGCTTTCTTTAGCACCAGTAGCAGCACGTATGACGGAGCTTTTAGGACAGGAGGTTACATTTGCCGCAGACGCTGAAGTAGTGGGACCAAATGCAAAAGCCGCTGTTGAAGCAATGAAAGATGGAGAAGTTGTACTTCTTGAGAATACACGTTACAGAGCAGAAGAAACCAAAAACGGTGAAGATTTCAGCAAGGATTTAGCTTCCCTAGCTGACGTATTTGTAAATGACGCTTTCGGAACCGCACATAGAGCACACTGTTCTAACGTTGGTGTAACCCAGTATGTAGATACTGCAGTTGTTGGTTACTTAATGCAGAAAGAAATTGATTTCCTTGGAAATGCGGTAAACAATCCAGAAAGACCTTTCGTTGCAATCCTTGGTGGAGCAAAGGTTTCTTCCAAGATTTCGGTTATTGAAAACTTACTGGAAAAAGTAGATACCCTCATCATTGGTGGTGGTATGGCATATACCTTCATGTCAGCGATGGGTGAAGAAGTAGGAAATTCCTTATTAGAAGAAGACTACAAAGAATATGCGCTCAAAATGATTGATAAAGCAAAAGAAAAAGGCGTAAACTTCTTGCTTCAGGAAGATACTGTAATTGCAGATGCATTTTCCAATGATGCAAACATCAAAACCGTTGGCCGTGGCGAAATCCCAGCTGGCTGGTTAGGACTTGATATCGGACCAAAGACCAGTGAAACCTTTGCAAATGCATTAAAAGATGCAAAGACTGTTGTTTGGAACGGACCTATGGGCGCATTCGAAATGTCTAACTTCGAAGCAGGTACCGTAGCGGTAGCAAAAGCATTAGCAGACATTGATGCAACTACTATTATTGGTGGTGGTGACTCTGCAGCAGCTGTTAATCAGTTGGGATTTGGTGACAAAATGTCTCATATTTCTACTGGCGGTGGTGCTTCCTTAGAATTTTTAGAAGGAAAAGAGCTTCCAGGTGTAGCAGCAGCAAACGACAAATAATCGTTAGTTATAAATGATGGTTAGCGATAAAAAATTGTTAGCAATAAATGATTGTTAGCGATAAATAATCGATAGCAGCAAATAAATTTTAGCGATTATTTGATTAGGATTAATCAATGATTTAAAACAATTAAGGAGATACAAAATGCGTAGAAAAATTATTACAGGAAACTGGAAAATGAATAAGACTCCAAGTGAGACAGTGACTTTAATCAATGAATTAAAGCCATTGGTAGCCAACGAAGAAGTAGATGTGGTTTTTTGTGTACCGGCTATTTCTTTAACAACTGCGATTGAAGCAGCAAAAGGCTCTAACATTAATATCGGAGCAGAAAATATGTACTTCGAAGAAAGCGGCGCTTTCACCGGAGAAATTGCACCAAATATGTTAACGGATATTGGGGTAAAATATGTTATCATCGGACATTCTGAGAGAAGAGAATACTTTGCAGAAACTGATGAAACCGTAAACAAAAAAGTATTGAAGGCATTCGAACATAATATTACTCCGATTATCTGCTGTGGCGAGTCCTTAACTCAGAGAGAACAGGGGGTTACCATTGACTTTATCCGTCAGCAGATCAAAGTTGCGTTCTTAAATGTAACCGCAGATCAGGCAAAGGCATCGGTTATTGCATATGAACCAATTTGGGCAATCGGTACTGGTAAAGTTGCAACAACAGAGCAGGCACAAGAAGTATGTGCAGCTATTCGTGTATGCATTGGAGAGATTTATGATGAAGCAACAGCAGCAGCAATCCGTATTCAGTATGGTGGTTCTGTAACTGCAGATAGTGCAGCTGAATTATTCTCTCAGGCTGATATTGATGGTGGTCTTGTAGGCGGCGCATCCTTAAAGCCAGACTTTGGAAAGATTGTAAATTACAAATAATCTGCTTTTAGTGGATTAAGTTCCCCTTGCAGCCGGAAGTTTAGGCGCAGGGGGATTTTTGAGATTGAAAAACAGATTAAGAAGTGATAGAATAACCCTGCTTTTTAGTTAGTATATAATGGCATAGAAAGCATTTTTCGTTGATTAAGCATGCCATTGTGAGAGCATGCAGGAAGCGTTAAACAAAAAATGCGTGTTTGACGATTGATGACAAGCGCAACGCAGGCGCGGATAGGTGTGAAAGTATGAGCAAAAAACCAACAGTATTAATGATTCTTGACGGATATGGATTAAATAAGGAAACAAAGGCGAATGCAATAGCAGAAGGAAAGACTCCTGTAATCGACCGTTTGATGAAAGAATATCCTTTTGTTGAAGGAAATGCCAGTGGTATGGCAGTAGGACTTCCAGAAGGACAGATGGGAAATTCTGAAGTAGGCCACTTAAACATGGGTGCCGGAAGAGTTGTATATCAGGAGCTTACCAGAATTACCAAAGAAATCAGTGATGGTGACTTCTTTAAGAATGAAGCTCTGCTTCTGGCAGTTGAAAACTGCAAGAAAAATAATTCAGATCTGCATTTATTTGGATTGTTATCCAATGGTGGTGTTCACAGCCATAATACCCATATGTATGGTTTGGTAGAGCTGGCGAAAAAAGAAGGATTAAAGAATGTATATCTTCATTGCTTCTTAGACGGAAGAGATACCCCTCCTGCATCAGGTAAGAGTTATGTAGAAGCAGCAATTGATAAAATGAATGAAATCGGTGTAGGAAAAGTTGCTACTGTTATGGGACGTTATTATGTAATGGACCGTGACAACCGTTGGGATAGAGTTGAAAAAGCATATGCCGCTTTGGTTTATGGCGAAGGAGTTACAGCTGATTGTCCAATTGAGGCTGTGACGCAATCTTATAAAAAAGGTGAAAATGACGAATTTGTTCTGCCAACTGTTATTATGGAAGATGGCAAACCAGTTGCAACGATAAAGGATAATGATTCTGTTATTTTCTACAACTTCAGACCAGACCGTGCAAGAGAAATCACCAGAACCTTCTGTATGGAGGAGTTTGACGGATTTGAGCGAAAAGGCGGAAGAATTAAGACTACATTTGTAGTATTCTCTGAATATGATGTGACCATTCCAAATAAAATCGTAGCCTTCCACAAGGTAGAGATTACCAATACCTTTGGAGAATACCTGGCAGCCTGTGGAAAAACACAGCTTCGTACTGCAGAAACAGAAAAATATGCTCATGTAACCTTTTTCTTTAACGGTGGTATAGAAGCACCAAACAAAGGGGAAGATAGAATCCTTGTAAACTCACCAAAGGTAGCGACCTACGATTTACAACCGGAAATGAGTGCATATCAGGTGGCTGATAATTTAGTGGATGCTATAAAATCAGATAAATATGATGTTATCATTGTAAACTTTGCAAATCCAGATATGGTAGGTCACACTGGTATTGAGGCGGCTGCTATTAAGGCAATCGAATCAGTGGATGAATGTGTGGGAAAAGCGGTAGATGCATTGCTGGAAGTAGATGGACAGATGTTTATTTGTGCGGATCATGGAAATGCAGAGCAGTTGGTGGATTATGTAACTGGTGAACCTTTTACAGCTCATACAACCAATCCAGTGCCATTTATTCTTGTGAATTATGATTCTTCCTATACCTTGAAAGAGGGTGGAAGATTAGCTGACATTGCTCCTACATTATTGGAGATGATGGAGCTTCCAAAGCCAGCTGAAATGACGGGAGAATC
>JAVBLX010000221.1:0-6936 GCA_031553075.1 Acetivibrio sp. | reverse complement strand
GAATAAATAATTGATACCTTCGCTGGTCTGATTTCTCGAGAGCACAAACGAAAAAGCCTCAGCGTAGCCCGCTACGCCTACGTTTTTTCATTTGCACTCTCGAAAAATCATCCTCAGCGAATCTATCAACTATTTAATCTTGATGTACTAGAAAAAAAGAATTAGCATGTTCTTTACTTTACAATCAGAAAGGAATCATGTATATTGTTTTTGGAAAATAAACAGGGTGAAAAGGAGAATATTATGTCAAAAGTAGCGATTTTAATGGGAAGCGATTCAGATCTTCCAATCATGGGAAAAGCTTGTGGAATTCTGGAGGAATTTGGGATTGAATATGAAGTAAAAGTAATATCTGCTCACAGAATGCCAGATGTTTTTGTGGATTACGCAACAAAAGCAGAAGAACGTGGAGTGGAAGTTATTATTGCTGGAGCAGGTGGGGCGGCTCATTTACCAGGTATGTGTGCAGCATTATATAATCGTCTTCCTGTTATCGGTGTGCCGATTTATACCAAATCTCTTGGCGGTGTAGACTCTCTTTATTCGATCGTACAGATGCCGGCGGGGATTCCGGTTGCTACGGTATCGATTGATGGAGCTGCTAATGCCGGACTATTGGCAGTGAAGATGCTGGCCATTGGAAACAAAGAATTGAGAGACAAGTTATCCGTTTATTGTGAAAATATGAAAAACGGTGTGCTGGCCAAAGATGAGAAGCTTGGACAGCTGGGATATGCAGACTATATAAAACAAATGTAATTGTTTTTTGAGGGTCACGAATTAACATGTGGCCCTCAAAAATTGTGTCATTATAAAACGGTTTTAATTTTCCCGAATTTATGGTCGTTGAGGGGAATGGAGGAAGATTAAGAAAAAAATAAAATTTTTTTGAAAAATATGTTGACAAATGATTTCGCTTGTTATATCATATTGATTGTTCGGTAGCGATTTAAAACGCTAACTGATATGCGCGAGTGGCTCAGTGGTGGAGCACGACCTTGCCAAGGTCGGGGCCGCGGGTTCGAGTCCCGTCTCGCGCTTTTTTTGTGTCTGGAAGGTCTGTAGTTGGACTTTCCTTTTTTTCTTGAAGAATCACTTTAACGAGTTGAAGTTATAACTTCACGAACTTATGTTGACGAACTGACTTTTTAAATATAAAATAGTAAGCATAAAATTATTATAAAATTTATATTAAACAATGATACTTCGCTTGACACCCTGCGTTTTGGGAGTTACCTTACAATATATATTCTTTGATTTAGAAGAGATAATTAACAGAGCAAAAAGCCACCCTGTTAATATACAGAATTTATGAGGTGATTAAAATGAAGGAACGATTGGCGAGATTTATGATGGGAAGATATGGCATTGATGCCTTATCAAAATTTACTTTGGGGATTGCGATTGCATGTATGGTGCTTAATTTGTTTTTCCGTAACGGAATCTTAAATGGAATCGCATTTTTATTGTTAGTCGTATGTTATTTTCGAATGTTTTCCAGAGATATTGGAAAGCGGTATCAGGAAAATGTAAAATACTGGAGCTTGAGAAATAAGGTACTAAGATTTTTCAAGTTAAATAAGACACACCATATATATCGGTGTCCTCAATGTAAACAAAAGATACGGATACCAAAAGGCAAGGGGAAAGTAGAGATTACCTGCCCAAAGTGTCGTACCTGTTTTATTAAAAGAAGTTAAGAAGCGAAAGCGGAGGCGGAAAGCCTATGTTTGGATATGTTATGGCCAATACATCAAAGTTGGGAAGGGCAGAATTTGAGCAATATCAGTCGTATTATTGCGGATTGTGTAAGACTTTAAAATCCAGATTCGGTAAAAAAGGACAGATTACCCTAAACTATGATATGACATTTCTTGCCATTATTTTAACTGCTTTGTATGAACCGGAGACGAAAGAAAAGAAGATTCACTGTCTGTTACACCCAAAAGCAAAGCATATGACCAGAAAAAATGTGATGGTAGAGTATGCGGCAGATATGAATATTGCCCTGACGTATCATAAATGCAAAGATGACTGGCAGGATGAGAAGAGTTTAAAAGGCTTTCTGGGCGCCAGGCTATTTGAGCATAAGTATAAAGATATTGCTAAAAGATATGAGAGACAGTGTCAGGCAATGGAAAAGTCATTAGAAGAGTTAATGAAGTGTGAACAGCGGAAGGAAAACCATTTGGATACGGTATCCCGATGCTTTGGAATGTTAACAGAGGAGATATTTGTCTACAAAAAAGACGAATGGGAATCCAGTTTGCGGAGAATTGGATTTTATCTTGGCAAGTTCATCTACTTATTGGATGCCTACGATGATTTGGAGAGGGATAAAAAAACGAAGAGTTATAATCCTCTGATCGAAGAGCAGAAAAAACCGGAGTTTGAAGAGTATTTTTATGGAGTACTTACCCTAATGATGGCAGAGTGTGCGAGAGAGATTGAAAAGCTGCCGCTTATTACGGATACCGAGTTGCTTCGGAATATACTTTATTCAGGAGTATGGATGAAATACTGGGAGATTAGACGCAGAAAGGAAAAGGGCGATGCTATTTAACCCCTATGAGGTGTTGGGTATACCATCAAATGCCGATGATGATGCAGTAAAAAAAGCATATCGTAGTTTGAGCAGAAAGTATCATCCCGATGCCAACATCAATAACCCCAATCAAGAGCAGGCAGAAGAACAGTTTAAAAAGGTACAGGAAGCCTACGAGCAGATTATGAAGGAACGTTCGGGAGAGAGTAACGATTTTGGTGGTGCTTTTGGCGGCGGTTTTGGGAGTTATGGTGATTTTGGAAGAAGAGAAGAAAGTAAAGAGCCGCTAGAATTTCAGGCGGCTGGTAATTATATACGTTCTGGTCATTATAAGGAAGCATTGCATGTGCTTTCTGAGATAACAGAACGGAATGGGAAGTGGTATTACTATAGTGCCATAGCCAATTCCGGCATAGGAAACAACATTGATGCTTTGGCCCATGCCCGCCAGGCTGTTTCCTTGGAACCGGAGAATCAGCAGTACCGCATATTATTGCAGCAATTTGAATCAGGAGGTCAGTGGTATACCAGAACAAGTGGAGGATATAATCCACAGGGAGGACTTGGGGGCGATTTATGCTGTAAGCTTTGGCTTGCCAATGCTATTTGCAGTTGTTTGTGCGGGTATCCGCGGATATGTTAGTTAAGGGGAGAGGCAAAAGATGTTTGAAAAACCTATGAAGCTGTATGGTCTTTTACTCGTTATCGTTTTTGTTATATTTGTTGGTGTGATAGTTGGGGGAGATGGAAGTAGTTTAAAAAAGGATCAAAACAGCATTGAAGCGTATAAAGATGGATGGAAAGTAATCTCATATGATTCAAATTGTTTGACGATTTCCAATGTTTTACCGGAGGATCTTCCGGATGGCACAGGAATTGCTTTTGTCACCAAATTTCAGTTTGTTACTGTAAAATTGGATGATAACCTGATTTATGAGTTTAATGTACGGTCTGATTCAAAACGGGAAACGGTTGGAAAGATGTGGCACTTTGTGGATCTGCCAAAGGATTATGCCGGGAAAGCCATAGAAATTGAATTACTTAATTCAGTTGGAATGTTTTCAAAGCAGATTCCCAGTATTCAGATTGGGAATATGGATGACCTGATGCGTGAGGTGATTAAAAATGGTTTGGCATCACTAGGCGTCTGCGTATCCCTTATGTTATTTGGAATTACCATTTGTTTGGTATGGTTCTTTCAGCGTGAAAAACTGGTACTGGATGAGAGATTTCTTTGTATCGGTATCATTGGCATCAGTTTATCTGCATGGGCAGCCGTGGATTCTCAGATTTTTCAGATTCTTTGGGGTAATCAGTATGAATTAACAATTATTAATTCTCTGATGATTTTGATGTGCCTGTTCCCAGTAATTTACCTTTTGCGTCAGTCTTTTCCCATGGAGGATACCCGCATTACGGATGGGGTCATGTATTCATACCTGATTATGACGTGCCTGGCCTTGATTGGAAATTTACTGGGAGTTCTTAATATTAGAAATATGTTTGGCTTTGCAATTGGTTCCTTAGTCCTGTGTAGTGCATTTGTATTAGGTTTTTTATTCTTTCAGGTATTTATGGCAAAGGGAACAAGGCGGGTTCGCATTATAAAGTCTTTGGTTGGATGCACCGCAGTTGTACTGACCATGGTTTTTGATATGATATGTTATGTAACCAATCAAAGTGTAAGCTTTATTAAATATACAAAGATTGTAGTATTTATTTATCTTGTTATTTTGGCACTGGATGGCTTTCGCAATTCCATGAATCTCTTGAAAACAGCGAAGGAAAGCGAGAAGATGCACTCCATTGCGTATCAGGACGCTTTGACCTGCCTGGGAAATCGGACCGCATTTCTGGAAAAAATGGGTAATATAAAAGCAGTCGATTATGGCGGATATGGAATTGCCATGTTTGATTTAAATAATCTAAAGCACTTTAATGATGTGTATGGTCACAGTGCCGGAGATTATTACATTATCATCAGCAGTGAAATTATTCAGGATATGTTCGGCGCAAAAGGTACCATATACCGTATGGGCGGCGATGAGTTTTGTGCTATTTTAAAAGACTGTGAAAAAGATGAATTCATAAGGAATGCTGCCAGGATGAAAGAGCGTCTGGAACAGCTTAAGGGTCCCTATATTAACGGTGAAATGGAAATTGCTGCTGGTTACGAACGATTTGATTCGGAGATAGACATTGATTTAAATGCTACGGTTAACCGGGCGGATGCTTTAATGTATCAAAACAAAATGGCCATGAAACAAAAGGCAGGGGCAGAAAAGAATACTTAAGGAGAGGGAAAGCTTGAAGGGACAATTAAAAAAGGAAATTCAGGAAATGGTTAGAAGAATAGACTTTCCCATCGCTGTGTACCTTTATGAGAGTGGCAGAATCATTGCTACCAGTATGAAGGCAAGATTTGTAATTGGTGATGAAGTAAGGAACATGAATCTTATTTGGGAGAAGCATGGAAGAGAAAAGCTTCCGGAGGAAGTGCTGAATAATGGGAGTTTAATTCTTTATCAGAGACCAATTGTTTGTAAAAACGACCGCCTTACCATAGATGCTGAAATTACCTCAGTGGAAATGGGAGAAGAGCATGTGATATTTTTTGTTTTTGAACAATCCTACAAACGACCATTTGATAAAAAATACCAACAAAAAATTCCGAGAATTATGTGGTTTGATCGGAAGCAGAACGTTTTAGGATGCAATCTGTCAGCCCAAAAAGTTATTATAAATGTCGGTACTCATCAGGACAACTGGGAAGAAAACAAAAGCCAGCAAAAGCGGGTTTTAGAAAGTCAGGAAAGCCAATTAGGGAAAATTGAGGAAGTTGTAACCGAAAAAGGAGAATTAAGCTTTGCCTCAGTTAACCGTATTCTTTTGATGAATAAAAATGAGACTCATCTGGGGGTTCTCACAATGTATACGCTGATTTTGTCAGCCGAAAATGCGCAGGAAATTATTGATGATGCCTATCGTGAAAATAATATTTTGAACGAAGCGGTAGCCAAAAGCAATTATATTGCAATCAGCTGGGAAAAGGGAAAGGAGGGCGTTGTTAATTATGTATCCTCCAACATTTCCCGTTTTGGATTTTTGCCGGGAGAATTTTACCAGGGGGAGATAACCTGGAAGGATTTGGTTGTCCCGGAAGATTATCCCTTATTTGAACGCAAGAATACCGAACCAAATCTTTATGGAACCAATTGCTTTTTTGTTGATTATCGCATTCGGAAGAAAAATGGAGACATTTTGTGGGTTCGGGATGAAACGATTAAATCGACGATAAAGGATATTACCAACTTCCGACAGGGGATTATTCATCCAATCGAAACGCCAATGATTGGCAATCAGAAGGATTCTTTTAGTGCTTTACTGAAGGGTGTGAGTGAGTTAGAGACCTGCCCTGAGTTTTCACTGGTTTACCAACCGATTATTGACAGCGAAACCAGAACATGTGTGGGAGCCGAAGCATTGCTTCGTTGGAAAAACAAAAAAAATAAGCTGGCCAGTCCCAGTGAATTTTTACCTCTTTCCGAATATTTGGGACTTATGGGACCAATCGGTAAATTTGTTTTTCAGGAGGCTTTTCAAGCACTTGATTACTGGAATCAAAATGGTTATCCGGATTTCCGGATACATATTAATTTATCAGTGATTCAGCTGACACAAAGTGATATTATCGCCCAAGTGAGTGAGGCCGCCCAAACAGCTGGGATTAAACGGGAAAATGTGGTTTTTGAGGTAAAGGAAAGCCTTGCGCTGGAGGATGTGCAATTAATGAAGCTGGTACTTCTTTCATTAAAGAAAGAGCGTTTTCGAATCCTTCTTGACAATTTTGGCAGTGGAGTATCCGCTTTAAGTCTTGTTATGGAGCTGCCGCTTAATTATATTAAAGTAGATGAAAGTTTTATCCGGGCCTACGGGACAGAAAAATTTAAGCCAAGCCTTTTAAATGCCATTGGCGGAGTGGCACATGATTCTGGCATAAAAGTCATTGTAGCCGGAATTGAAACCAGGGAGCAGCTGGAATTCTTGATTTTATCTGATATTGATGAGTATCAGGGATATTATTTCGGTCATCCCGTACCAGTAAGTGAATTCAAAATGAAAGGAGAAAATAAATGAGCATTGAAAAGAAAAAATTTGGTGTAACCAAAGACGGACAGGAAGTAACCAGTTACATTTTGAAGAACGCAAACGGAATGGAGGCTGTTTTTATTGATTATGGAGCATGCCTGACAAAGCTTTTGGTTCCAGACGCACAGGGAAAGCTTACCGATGTGGTACTTGGCTTTGATCATGTTTCAGGCTATGAAAATGATGATGCTAACCATGGAGCATTTGTCGGAAGAAATGGAAATCGTATCGGCGGTGCAACA
>JAVBLX010000194.1:0-16441 GCA_031553075.1 Acetivibrio sp. | reverse complement strand
TGAGACTCTGGGGTATTCTGGAGCCGCAAGGCGAGAGAATTCCCCGCTTAGAGGCTCAATGGAGTGGGTGGAGCGTGGGCACTGGGAGGGATTGGAAAGACGCTGGTTCAGGCGTTCGAAGTCTATATCTCAGGAGCGTCCTCGCCACCCAAACACAAAGTTCCCCTATTTTTTATAGTTGAAAAAAATGTGAAATGGGATAAAATAAAGATAGAAATGATTTTGATATAAGTCTTTTCGTGAAGGAGTGAGTACAATGAGTCAATTTCAATTAGAAGTATGCGTAGATAGCGCAGAATCTGCAATTGCAGCTGAAAAAGGCGGTGCCGATCGATTTGAACTTTGCACTAATCTAATAATAGGAGGGACCACACCAACCGAAAGTCTGTTTCGCGAAGTAAGGAAATATACAAATACCAAAATTCATGTACTGATTCGCCCGCGGTTTGGGGATTTTTGTTATTCTGAGCATGAATTTTCCATGATGAAGGAGGATGTAAAGTTGTTTCGGAAACTGGGGGCTCAGGGCATTGTGATTGGGGCTTTGAAAGAAGATGGAAGACTTCATGTCGAACAACTTAAGGAACTAATTACACGGTCCGAAGGAATGTCAGTGACAATACATCGGGCCTTTGATATGTGCAGGGAGCCATTTGAAGCATTAGAAACGTGTATTTCGCTTAAGGCACACCGGATATTGACCTCTGGTCAGCGGGATAATTGTCTGGAGGGAGGCGTATTACTTAGGGAGCTTCAAGAAGCCGGACGAGGCCGAATCGGGATTTTACCAGGAGGTGGCGTGACAGAAGAGAATATAAAAGAAATCTATGAAATAACAGGAGCAACAGAATTTCACCTGTCTGGAAAGGTAACCATTGATAGTGCTATGCAATATCGTAACCCAGCCGTTCATATGGGACTTCCTGGTATCAGTGAATATGAGATTTATCGTACACAGGAAGAAAAAGTACGGAAAGTAAAAAATATCTTAAGAGAAATGGAGAAATTAACATGAACATATTAGTGAGTGCCTGCTTAATCGGCACAGACTGTCGATACGATGGAACCAGTAAAACTCATAATGAAGTATTGAAGCGAATAAAAGAGCATACTCTGATTCCGGTTTGCCCGGAAATGCTGGGGGGACTTTGTACTCCCAGGGAGCCATCTGAAAAGCAGGGTGAGTTGGTGAAATCAAAAACAGGAGCAGATGTAACAAAAGAATTTGCCAAGGGGGCAGATGAGGTGTTAAAATTGGCCCGTCTGTATGATTGTAAATTGGCTATTTTGAAGGAGAAAAGCCCATCCTGTGGGGCGGGTAAAATATATGATGGGAGCTTTTCGGGAACGCTAATAGAAGGAAATGGGATTACGGCAGAAGTATTAATGCAACATGGAATTCAAGTAGTAGGTGAAAGCAAAGTAGCTGAAACCATATTTGAATAATACTTGTGTACAAGTGCAAGGGGCAGCGATAAAGTTCGGAAGGCTTAAGTCGAATACCAATTAGGAGCAAAAGATGATATTATTTGAAAAGGAAAATCGAAAAATTGTAAAGCAAACATTCAATATGGCCTGGCCCGCAGTGGTGGAATCCTTTTTTATTGCTTTGGCCGGACTGGTGGATTCACTAATGGTAAGTTCGGTGGGGGCATATGCAGTTGCGGCCGTTGGTCTTACTGCACAGCCTAAATATATCGGTCTTGCCATATTTATTGCAACCAATGTAGCAGTTTCTGCTTTAGTTGCCAGAAGAAAAGGGCAGAAAGACCGTAAAAGTGCAAATGAGATTTTTTTATTTGCACTGGCATTTTCCATTCTCGTTGGAATTGTGGTCAGTATTGCATGCGTGGTGTTTGCTAATCCAATTATTGCTCTATGTGGTGCAAATCAGGATACCCATGAAACTTCGGTAGAGTACTTTCAAATCGTTATGGGTGGAATTTTGTTTAGTATTATTTCCCTGGTAATTAATGCGGCGCAAAGAGGTGCTGGAAAAACAAAAATAGCCATGACCACCAATTTGACTTCCAATATAATTAATTTGTTTTTTAATTATCTTCTTATCGGAGGAAATCTGGGTTTTCCAAAGTTAGGAGTAAGAGGTTCAGCGATAGCTACTGTAATTGGAACCGTGGTAGCTTGCGGTATGAGCCTGTGGTCTCTGCGAAAAACAGATAATTTCATCAGCATACCCTACATATTAGAAGAGAAACTAAGACCGACATTAAATCAAGGAAGGAATATTTTCAAGATTGGTTCCAATATTTTTGTCGAGCAGATATTTCTTCGAATTGGCTTTATGTCAGTGGCGGTTATGGCGGCCAAACTGGGGACCCAAGAGTTTGCCGCACATCAGGTAGCGATGAATGTAATGGGAATTTCCTTTTCCTTTGGCGATGGCATGCAGGTTGCGGCGGTAGCCTTAATCGGGCGGAGTTTGGGAGAACAGAAGCCAGAGCTGGCCAAAATGTATGGTACGATATGTCGTAGAATCGGTTATATTATATCGGCATTTTTGTCGGTGATATATTTGGTCAGCGGGAAATGGTTATATCAGCTTTATTTTAAGGAGCCGGAAATCGTGGCAATTGGTGTGAAAATCATGCAGATTATGGTCATAATTGTTATTCTTCAGATTGCACAGGTGATTTATATGGGATGCTTACGAGGAGCTGGCGATGTTTTATTTACCACGATAACTTCAACCATCAGCGTTACCATCATGCGCCCGGTAGCGGCATATCTATTGGGATATGTACTAGGGTTTGGTGTTGTAGGAATATGGATGGGAGTAGTGGCAGACCAATTACTCCGATATCTTCTGACTTCATGGAGGTTTGGCACTGGAAAATGGATAACTAGGGAAATTTAAAAATTATTTTCATTCAGCAAGTGGTCGCAAGCAATTGTGCTGACAAGGGACATGATTGTTCTGACAAGAGGCATGATTGAACTGCAACAAGAATTTGCTGCTTTACCATGAAAAAGTATTGCAATCTTTACCAAGATTCATTATAATAAAAACCATGTTCTGTTCGGAACAATGAAGGCGGAAAGAGCGAAAGAAAATTCATCTTTCACTCACTTTGAATTTACGCGCGCCGTAGGGCGCAGATGGGAGCTTAAGAATGATAAAATTATATGAAAAGGGTGCATATGTGATAAATGGCACCGACATAATTGAAGAAAATACAGAAGCAATGGCCAAACTGGAGAGTATGGGACAAAAGGTCGACAAGGACGAGGCTAAAAAGGGTACCATGGCTTATGAGATATTAGAAGCCCACAATACTTCTGGAAACATGGACAAGCTTAAAGTTAAATTTGACAAGCTGACTTCCCATGATATTACCTTTGTTGGTATCATTCAGACCGCCAGAGCATCCGGATTGGAGAAATTCCCCGTTCCTTATGTACTCACCAACTGTCATAACAGTCTTTGCGCAGTAGGCGGTACGATTAACGAGGATGACCACATGTTTGGTCTTTCCTGTGCTAAAAAATATGGTGGAATTTATGTACCACCTCATCAGGCAGTAATTCATCAGTTTGCACGTGAAATGCTTGCTGGCGGCGGAAAGATGATTTTAGGCTCAGACAGCCATACCCGATATGGTGCCCTTGGTACCATGGCAATTGGTGAAGGGGGACCAGAGCTTGTAAAACAGCTTTTATGCAAAACCTATGATATCAATATGCCAGGGGTGGTCGGTGTATATCTGACTGGTAAGCCAGGCAAGGGCGTGGGACCACAGGATATCGCTCTGGCCATTATCGGTGAAGTATTTGCCAATGGCTATGTAAATAATAAAGTAATGGAATTCATCGGTGATGGCATTGATAATTTAAGCGTGGATTACCGTATCGGTGTGGATGTAATGACCACCGAAACCACCTGTCTTTCTTCTATTTGGAAAACAGACAGTAAGGTAAAAGAATTCTACGATATTCATAAGCGCCCAGATGATTATAAGGAAATGAAACCAAAGAGTGTTGCCTACTATGATGGATTCATCTATGTGGATTTGGCAACAATTAAACCGATGATAGCGATGCCATTCCATCCGAGCAATGTTTATACCATTGATGAACTGAATGCCAACCTGATGGATATTTTGGATGATGTGGAAAAGAAAGCAATGGTAAGCATGGACAACAGCACAGTAAAATTCACCTTAAAAGATAAAGTTCGTAATGGAAAGCTTTATGTAGAACAGGGAGTCATTGCCGGTTGCGCTGGCGGTGGATTTGAAAATATCTGTGATGCAGCTGACATTTTGAAAGGAAAATACATTGGATCAGATGAATTCTCTTTAAGTGTATATCCAGCCAGCCAGCCTATCTATTTAGAACTGGTTAAAAACGGCAAAGTAGCAGACCTGATGGCAACCGGAGCTACCCTTCGTACAGCGTTTTGTGGACCATGCTTTGGTGCAGGGGATGTCCCTGCCAACAACGGCTTAAGTATCCGTCATTCTACCAGAAACTTCCCGAACCGTGAAGGTTCAAAGATTACCAATGGACAGATTGCTTCCGTTGCTCTGATGGATGCTCGTTCCATTGCAGCTACCGCTGCTAATAAAGGTTATTTGACCTCAGCAGCTGATATGGATACGGAATTTACGAAGCCAAAATACTTCTTTGACAGCACAATTTATGACAACCGTGTATACAACGGAGAAGGAAAGGCAGACCCATCCGTAGATCTTAAATTTGGACCAGGTATTGTGGACTGGCCATCTATGGTAGAGCTTGCGGATGATATTTTATTAAAAGTGGTATCGGTAATTCATGACCCAGTTACCACAACCGATGAATTAATTCCATCTGGAGAGACTTCCTCTTATCGTTCCAATCCATTGGGGCTGGCAGAGTTTACTCTTTCACGTAAAGACCCTGCTTATGTGGGAAGAACAAAAGAAGTTCGTGCCATTGAAGAAGGTCGCCGGAACAAGGAATGCCCAATGACTCAAGACGAAGCGTATAAAAATGCCTTTGAGGCAATTAAGCGTGCATATCCAGATCTGAAAGCAAGTGAGACAGAGATTGGTAGTGTTATCTATGCGGTAAAGCCGGGTGATGGTTCAGCCAGAGAACAGGCAGCCAGCTGCCAGCGAGTTCTTGGTGGTTTGGCTAATATTGCTTCGGAGTATGCAACGAAGAGATATCGTTCCAACTTGATTAACTGGGGAATGTTGCCATTTATCTTAGATGGCAGGGAACCATTTGAAAATGGAGACTTTATTTTTGTCAAAGACATAAAAAAGGCAGTTGCCAATAAGGATTCTGAAATAAAAGCCTATGTGGTTAAAGATGGTCTCAAAGAGTTTACACTGAAATTAGGTGAACTTACAGATGATGAACGGACTATTATTCAGAAGGGGTGTCTGATTAACTATTATAGAGATTAATGTTTTAGAAATAGAAATGAATTTACTGCGAATAAAAAAGAGCTGATTAATTCCCGAAGGAGGGAATATGGAAAGGCCATCTCTGGTTAGCGAATCGGAGATGGCCTGCTTCATTATTTTTTGTGCTTTTTCACTATATTATTTTCATTCTCACACTCAATATCATTTTCAGACCCATTTCGAAGCTCATTTTCAGGCTCATTTTCAAGCTTATTTTCAGACTTGTTTTCAGACTTATTTTCAAGCTTATTTTCAGACCCATTTTCAAGTTTATTTTCAGGCCCATTTTCAAGTTTATTTTCAGGCTCATTCTCAACATTGTTCACAGTCTGTTCGTCAGAAAATGCCCTGCTTGTGTTATCAAGAAATTCGCTGGTCCCAATGTTGGTATTCAAAGGAATATATATGGTGTTCCCGTCTACCGTTTGAATACTTTTTATGGTTTCGTATTCCAACGAACTGGACTTTAAATTTTTTTTATTCAGCAACGCAGTAATAATCCTGCGAACAATAAAATAAATAACTGCAAAGGTAGGAACACCGAAAAGCATTCCCACCAGACCAAAGAGTCCTCCTGCAAATAAAATAGAAAATACGACCCAAAAAGCAGATAAACCGGTAGAATCCCCTAAAATTTTGGGACCAAGAATATTGCCATCAAATTGTTGTAATAAAAGAATAAAAATTAAAAAATAAAGAGCTTGAATCGGACTAACGACCAAAATCAACAATATGCTGGGAATTGCTCCGATGAAAGGTCCAAAAAATGGAATGATATTTGTGACACCAACAATTACACTGACCAGCATGGTATAAGGCATATCCATAAAGGAAAGGACAATAAAGCATATGATTCCGATGATTGTGGAATCAATCAACTTGCCAATGATAAAGCCGCTGAAAATTTTGTGACTTTCACGTGCGGTATCAATTACGGCATTGGCGGTATGCTCTTTGGTAAGAGCATAGATAATCATCTTTGTCTGAGCACAGAATTTTTCTTTGCTAACCAGAACATAGACTGAAATAATAATACCAATGAGCAGGTTTTTTATAACATTCAGGAAATTCAGTACACTGGTAGCAAAAAAAGTAGCCCAGGTATTAACTTGCTTTAATAAATCACCCTGTACCCAGTTTTCAAAATACTGGGAGATTCTGATAAAGCCCTGGTTAAAGTATTTTACAAATAATTCATTGGAAGCAGTCATAGTTTCAACCCATGTCGTGAAACGGTTTACATTATCCGGAAGATCCCGTACAATTCCGGCAATGGTAACATAAATTTCCGGTAGAATCATATTACCAAGAATATAAAGGATCAGACCGCCAAAAATCAAGGAAATAAAAATGCTCATATAGCGGATGGTTCCTTTGAGTTTTTGAGGATTCTTTGCTCTGGGGCCAAAAAAAGAAAGAAAGACCTTATCAAATCGATTCACCAGTGGATTTATAATATAAGCAATGATCAGGCCCAAAATAACAGGTTGTAGTATATCGGTAACTTTTTTAAAGAAACGCATAATAGAATCAATCCGGAACAAAAAGAAGAAAAAGGCCACAGATGCAGCAATGATCAGAAACCACATAAGTCCCTGATATAAATATTTTTTAAAATAAACCTTTGACGGAGTGTCGTTATCACTAGAGTACATATTATATCCTTTCTATTAAAAACATAAAATTATCCTACCCATTGGTCCAGTTATTTAGAAGCTGATGCACTTGCTTTAGTATATCAGATAATCCCCCAAAGAAAAAGAACCATTTCACGTCTTTTTCATATTCTGATAATAAAAAGCAGAGGTATTTTATGGCATATAAAGTAACCGTAGATGCTGGACATGGTGGATTTGATCCAGGTGCATCTTATAATGGGAGAGATGAAAAGGACGACAATCTCCAGCTTGCTCTGGCAGTCGGGCAAATCCTGGCTGATCATGGTATCGATGTGGATTTTACCAGAACCGTTGATATTTATCAGAGACCGCTTAGAAAAGCGGAGATTGGTAATGAAAATGGTGCCAATTTCTTTATTTCTCTCCATCGAAACTCTTCTCCCACACCCAATCAGTATAATGGGGTTCAATCTCTGATCTATAACACAGGAGATATCCGTGAAGTATTTGCACAAAATATTGATGAAGAGTTGGAGCTGGTCGGATATAAAAATCTGGGAGAGGAAGTAAGACAAAACTTGATTGTGCTCAACCAGACCCAGATGCCAGCAGTCCTGGCAGAGGTGGGATTCATAAATTCCGATGTGGACAATGCCATATTTGATGAGCGATTTTCCGAAACATCCAATGCCATTGCCAGAGGGATTATCCGTACGATTATGGAAGAAGAATAAGGCTTGCAGACTGGCAGGGGTAGCGCCAATTCAGTGCTAATTCAGTGTCAATTCAGGAGCTCCAATACAAAAAAGAGAAAATTAAAAGAAGACTTTTCATTTAAGATGAATTATAATACAATAGGACATGTTAGAGGAACGTGTGAGAAAGGAGTATTTTATGGCACAGATTATTGATGGTAAAAAGATTTCAGCGGAAATCAAGGAAGAATTAAAAGTAAAAGTTGCAGAACTTAAGGAGCAAGGGGTTAATGTCACCTTGGCAGTCATTCAGGTTGGAAAAGACCCAGCTTCTTCGGTTTATGTTGGAAATAAGAAAAAGGCTTGTGAATACATTGGAATAGAATCCCTTGCATATGAACTGGAGGAAGAAACAACAGAAGAGGCTCTTCTGGATATCATTGAGAAATTAAATAATGACCCGAAAGTAAATGGCATCCTGGTGCAATTACCACTGCCAGCTCACATGAACGAAGAACGAGTAATCAATACAATTGCGCCGGAAAAGGATGTGGATGTTTTTCATCCTCAAAGCGTAGGAGCACTTAGTATCGGTCAAAAGGGATTCGTGTCCTGTACGCCATCTGGTATCATTGAACTGATTAAGCGTTCCGGTATTACGATGGAAGGAAAAGAATGCGTCGTAGTAGGAAGAAGTAATATTGTAGGAAAGCCAATGGCCCTGCTTTTGCTTCGAGAAAATGGAACCGTTACCGTATGTCATTCCCGCACCCACGATTTAAAAGAAGTGACCAAACGAGCCGACATTTTGGTAGTAGCGATTGGTAAACCATTATTCATTACCGATGAATATGTAAAAGATGGAGCCGTGGTGATTGACGTAGGTATTCACCGTGATGAAAATAATAAGCTGTGTGGAGACGTCGATTATCAAAAGGTAGAACCGAAGGCATCCTATATTACACCAGTGCCAGGCGGAGTAGGTCCTATGACCATTGCCATGCTGATGAATAACTGTGTTCAGGCCGCTATGGAAGCGTAAAAGATCAAATTTCATTGATTGTTTGTGCCGCCGATGGCATCATGAGGGGAAGTGAGTAAAAATTTATGGAAAAGAATTATCTGGAGTATAACGGTGAAACCTATGAGATTTTGTTAAAAGACTCCAATCAAATAAAAGAAAGCTATCAAGTGGTGGATTTTGTCCTTTTCTTTCAGGATATCCCCACCTATTTCCGAGGTGGAATTGTAATTGGGAAAGAGGTAGCGAATCCCTTCCATTTTGAAGCGGATTATCCCTGTTATTGTTATGAGACGGTAATTGAACTGATCTTTAATGAAGGAAAGTTAATCACTACCATTGACCACAGCAAGGCCATGAACCGAGTTCGCCAGAATGTGGAAAAAGGACTTCGCAGCTTAAACAATGAACGGGATTTGGTATGTATTAATAAATTTCTCCGGAGTACCTTTGTGAAAAGGTACCCGGGAGATTTTGAAATTACCAGATGGTGGCTATTTAAAAAGAAAAAGCAAAAATAATAAACAGCTTTCCCTGATTTGGTACGGTTAATAGGAGTATGCTGGGAAGCAGGAAAGAAGAAAGGACAGAATACAATTGAAGATATTATTTATTTCACTGGGCTGTGACAAGAATCTGGTAGACAGTGAGGTCATGTTGGGAATTATCCGGGAAAAAAATTATGAGATTACCAATGATGAAAATGAGGCCGATATTATAGTAGTAAATACCTGCTGCTTTATTAATGATGCCAAGGAAGAAAGTGTGAATACCATCCTGGAGATGGCAGAGTTTAAAAAGACTGGGATCCTAAAAGCCCTCATTGTCACTGGTTGCCTGGCACAACGGTATAAAGAAGAAATCAAAGAAGAAATTCCAGAAGTAGATGCCATCGTTGGTACAACAGGCTATGAGAAAATTGGCGAGATTATTGAAGCCGCACTGGCAGGAAATCGTCCGGAAAATTTCATGGACCTTGATTACCTTCCTAATACCAATCGAAACCGGATTAACACCACGGGTGGTTATTATTCTTACTTAAAGATTGCAGAAGGGTGTGACAAGCATTGCACCTATTGCATTATCCCCAGTATTCGTGGGAATTATCGCAGTGTTCCCATGGAACAGCTCTTGGAGGAAGCGGCTGTTCTGGCCATGAATGGTGTAAAAGAGCTTATGCTGGTAGCTCAGGAAACAACACTTTATGGTGTGGATTTGTATGGTGAGAAGAAGCTGCCGACATTATTAAAAGAGCTTTGCAAAATTTCCGGCTTGGAATGGATTCGAATTCTGTATTGCTATCCAGAAGAAATAACCGATGAATTAATTCAAACCATAAAAACAGAAGAGAAAATTTGTCATTATCTGGACATTCCTATTCAGCATTGTTCTGACACGATGTTAAAGCGCATGGGAAGAAAGACTACCAAAGCAGATTTAACAGAAATGATAACCAGATTGCGTAAGGAAATTCCCGATATTGCCCTTCGCACTACTTTGATTACCGGATTTCCTGGTGAGACAGAAGAAGATATGGAAGAGCTTTATGAATTTGTGGACACCATGGAATTTGACCGTCTGGGTGTTTTTACCTATTCTCCGGAAGAAGGTACTCCTGCAGCCCGAATGGAAGAACAGATAGAGGAAGCGATAAAGCTTGAAAGACAGCAGGAAATTATGGCTCTTCAACAGGAAATTGCCTTTGAAAAAGCAGAAGAAATGCTGGGAACCAAAGTCCGTGTTCTGATTGAAGGTAAGCTTCCTGAAGATGGTGTTTACATTGGAAGAACCTATAAAGATGCCCCTAACGTAGATGGATTCATCTTTGTAAACTCCAGATTGGAACTCCTTTCCGGTGACATGGTATGTGCCTATATTACCGAAGCCAAAGAGTATGATCTAATCGGAGAAGTGATAGAAGAGAATTAAATGCGCACTAAGGCGCGCAGATGGGAGCAAGTGAAAGAAAGTGCATTTTCACTGCCTTGATTAAATGCGCACTATGGCGTGCAGATAGGAGCAAGTGAAAGAAAGTGTATTTTCACTGCCTGATTAAATGCGCACTAAGGTGCGCAGATAGGAGCTTAATATGAATTTACCTAACAAATTAACCCTTTTACGGGTAGGAATGATTCCATTTTTTGTTTTTTTCTTATTATTTGATTCATTATCTTATGGAAAATATATTGCACTGGCAATTTTTATCATTGCCGCTCTTACCGATGCATTGGACGGTTATATTGCAAGAAAATATAATCTGATTACAAACTTCGGAAAATTTATGGACCCATTGGCCGATAAATTGTTAGTCAGTGCTGCCCTTATCTGCTTTGTTCAGATGCAGCTGATACCTGCCTGGGTGGTGATTATCATTATCTCCCGGGAATTTATTATCAGTGGCTTTCGTCTGGTGGCTTCCGATAATGGAATTGTTATTGCCGCCAGTTATTGGGGAAAGGTAAAAACCGTATGTCAGATGATTATGTCCATATTGCTTATTCTACACCTTCATGAATCCATATATAGTGTAATAGAGCAGGTATTTATCTATCTGTCACTTGCCCTTACCATTGTTTCTCTAATTGACTATATTTGGGCAAACCGTAAAGTCCTTTCCACAAAATAAAGTGAGGTATTGTATGACCGTAGAGTTAATCAGCGTAGGAACCGAAATATTAATGGGAAACATAATAAACACCAATGCAGCTTATCTTTCAGAACAATGTGCCGGACTAGGCATTAGCCTTTATAATCAGGTTACGGTAGGTGATAATCCAGACCGTTTAGAAGAAGCTATTAAGACCGCCTTAAACCGTTCGGATACCATTATTCTTACGGGTGGATTAGGGCCGACAAAAGATGATTTAACCAAGGAAATTGCTGCCAGAGCGTTGGGGAAAAGGCTAATTCGTGATTTTCACACAGAAGAACGAATTGCATCTTTTTTTCGGGAACGAAAGATTACGGATATCGCTCCCAACAATTGGAAGCAGGCAGATGTAATAGAAGGTGCTATTGTATTAGACAACCCAAACGGCACCGCCCCCGGTGAAATAGCCTTTGATGACCAGGGAAAGACCATAATCCTTCTTCCTGGTCCGCCAAACGAAATGATTCCTCTGTTCCAACAAGGGGTATTTCCGTACTTAAAAGCACAGACAAACCAGACTTTTTATTCCAAAATGGTAAAGGTCTGCGGAGTCGGAGAAAGCCGTGCAGAAATCCAGCTATTGGACCTTATTGACAACCAGACAAATCCAACCATTGCTCCTTATGCTAAAACCTGCGAAGTTCATTTCCGCATAACAGCCAGAGGAGAGACAATGGAAGCAGGCGAAGCCCTGGTTAACCCGGTTGTGGAAGAGCTTTATAAACGTTTTGGAGACAATATTTATACCACAGAAGAATCCGTTACCCTGGAACAACATGTAATCACTCTTTTAAAAGAAAAGCAGATGACCATCACCACCGGAGAATCCATAACGGGAGGTGCCATAGCAGCAGCATTGGTAAATGTTCCTGGTGCATCAGAAGTTTTTGGAGAAGGCTACATTACCTATTCCAATGAAGCCAAAATAAAAAATCTCCTGGTAAAAAAAGAGACGCTGGAGCAATATGGAGCTGTTAGCGAAGAAACCGCCCGAGAAATGGCAGAAGGAGCCTGTAAGGTATCCGGAAGTAATGCTTCCCTTGTAGTAACGGGCATTGCCGGACCCACTGGAGAGACCCCAGAAAAGCCAATAGGGCTGGTTTATATCGGATGCTGTGTAAACGGTGTCACAACGATAAAACGCTGTCACTTTAATGGGAATCGTCAGAAAATCCGTGATTGCACGGTAGTTACAGCGTTAGATTTACTTAGAAGAAACTTATGGTGAGGCGTGGATGAGACCGCGATAAGGGCTCAATAATTTCAAATCCAGGCTCCGCCCTAACTTTAAAATGTCAAAAACATGGGTGGATAGATTTCTTAGAGAAATTCTATCCACCCATGTTTTTGGACATTTGCTGCTATAATCATATTTGTAGTCTGGGTTCACATTTGCGGATCCTATAGAGGGAGTGTCCTTATGCCTGCATTCTATAAATTCTTGCTTGCTTTTGCTATGATGTCATCCAGATTTAACTCAGAACGACTGTCAGGAAACATATTATCGGAGCCGCTATTGTCTTTGTTCTCGTCCAGCATAGAGAACAGGGATTCTTTAATGGAAGTTGGAATTTTAGACTCTGACTTCATTTTTTCATAGGAATCCAGTATATTGGTCAAGTTGTTATACAACTCACCCGCCGAATCATTTGCCACAGCGGAAAGGGCATCATCCTGCTGAACCTCAGCCAGTTTTTCGTAAATTGGCTGTGATTGCTGAATCATAGATAAAAAAGCCATCTGAAAGTCTTTGCCTGTAGTGGAATCCGTGTCAGAAACACCCAAACTGCTATTTTGACCAGAGCCGATGTTTTCCGTCAGACTGGATGAAATTTTATTTAAATAATTGTAATAATTAGAAATATCAATGGACATAAACATACCTCCATGCTTGTTTTATAAAGACAGTATATCACAAAATGTGGTGTGGGTAAATTTAAAAATTTATAAATTTGATTTTTGGATTTTTAACATAAAAATGACATATGTTTATTTTACAGTAACGGAAAGAAGACTATAATTACAAGATGGAAATAGAATCTATAAGGAAAGGTGTGAGATGTCATGATAAGAGACAAGAAAATCTGCAAAAGAATCGTATTTACGCTTTTATTATCTTTGTCTTTGCTGTGTTTTACTGCATGTGGAAGAAGTATAACAGAAGCTCCAGATTCCGTAACGGCAGAAAAGAATGTTCCTGAGAATCCGGCAAATGACCCTGATATTACAGTGCCGGAAGTGGAAGGAGAACAGCCACAAGATGGTGAACAACCACAGATTAATGATAAACAGGAAGTAAAGCAGATTAATATTTATGGTATGGATGAGGAATCATTGGAAAGCGAACCAGCCACTGCGACCATTACTGGCGAAGTGAATGCAGAGAGCATCGTTCAGGCAGTCGTAGATAACTATAAAGGACATTCCATTGAGATTGGAATTTACAGTATAGTGGAGGAAGGCGACAAGGTAATTGTCAGCTTTAAAAATGGTACAGCCCCTCTGGCAAATGTAGGCACAAATGTGGAAGAAACCATTCTTAACGGTATTTCAGACAGTCTGATGGACAACTTAAGCACTTGTCAGGCAGTTATTTTCCGAGGCGAGGATGTTCCTTATGAAAGTGGTCATTATGCATTTGGTTTGGATGAGGTTTATGCAAGTGAATAGACTATAGGTAAATGATGGGGCTGTTGCAGATTTAAAGGATATTTGCAACAGTCCCTTTTTGAAGATGGTACTTTTAAGTGCCCGTGCTGCGATTACAAGCTTAAGAGAGTATGCAGAGATGGAGAAAAAAGAAGAAGAAAGAAGAAAGGGATGGAAGACGTTTCATGAGTAAGGTTTTAATTATTGGCGGCGGACCTGCCGGAATGATAAGTGGAATTATAGCAGCGAGAAATGGTCATCAGGTACTTTTGCTGGAGAAAAATGAGAAGCTGGGGAAAAAACTGTTTATCACTGGAAAAGGAAGGTGTAATATTACCAATGCCTGTGACACCGAAGAATTGTTTCAAAGTGTTGTGACCAATCCAAAGTTTTTATATAGTGGGTTTTATGGATTTTCTAATTTTGATGTGATTGATTTTTTTGAAAAGCTTGGTGTAAAGACCAAAATTGAAAGAGGAAATCGGGTGTTTCCTCTTTCGGATAAGTCATCAGATGTGATTTCTGCCCTGCAAAGAGAATTGCTTCGACTGGGTGTTGAAATTCGTCTTCATACAAATGTAACCCGAATAATTGCCGAAGAAAATGGCAAAAGAGGTGTAGTGACAGACGGAGCAGAAACGCTTATGGGGGATCGGATTATCATTGCAACAGGCGGACTTTCTTATCCAGTAACCGGTTCAACAGGAGATGGATACTGTTTTGCTGAAAAAATGGGTCATAAGGTAACCGAACGGATGCCATCACTGGTCCCTTTTAATGTGAAAGAGGAGTATGCAAAGGAGTTGCAGGGATTGTCATTAAAGAATATTGATGCAACCATTACGGCAGATGGAAAGGAAATTTACCGGGAGTTTGGAGAAATGCTGTTTACTCATTTTGGTGTCAGCGGCCCGGTGATTTTAAGTGGCAGCTGCTATGCGGCACCGCTGGTTTCACGGAAAAAAATAGAGGTTATCATTGACCTGAAACCAGCTCTTTCCGTAGAACAGTTGGATGGAAGAATTTTAAAAGATTTTGAAGCTGAAAAAAATAAGCAATTTAAAAATTCTTTGGACCAGCTCTTGCCAAGAAAGCTGATTCCTGTTATCATCACTCTGAGTGGAATTGACCCGGAAAAAAAGGTAAATGCCATTACCAAAGAAGAAAGGCGAACGCTGGTTGAGGTTCTAAAAGGAATGAGAATGACCGTGACCGGTCTTCGGGAATATAAAGAAGCTATTATTACCAAAGGAGGGATTTCAGTGAATGAAATCAATCCCTCTACCATGGAATCTAAGAAAATGAAACAGGTATATTTTGCCGGTGAGGTTTTGGACCTGGATGCCCTGACGGGTGGCTTTAATCTGCAAATTGCCTGGTCAACTGGATATCTGGCAGGAAATTTCATGGAAGAAGTGTAAAAGACACAAAATAAACGATGCGAGCAGATCGGAGCCAGGTGCAAGAAACACATTTGCACTCCCTGATTAAAGGCGTGCTAAAGCACGCAGATAGGAGCCAAGTGCAAGAAACACATTTGCACTCCCTGATTAAAAGGCGTGCTAAAGCACGCAGATAGGAGCCAAGTGCAAGAAAATGCATTTGCACTCCCTGATTAAAGGCGTGCTAAAGCACGCAGATAGGAGCAAAAAGATGAACCATAATATTGCAATTGATGGACCTGCTGGAGCAGGAAAAAGTACCATTGCAAAAAAGATAGCGGAGAAGCTGAACTTTATCTATGTGGATACCGGTGCTATGTATCGGGCAATGGGGCTTTATATGCTGGTGCAGGGAATTGACATTAATAATGAAGATAAGGAACGAACGAAGGAGATATTATCCCAGATTGATATTACCATTACCTATGAAAATAAGGAGCAACAGGTAATTTTAAATGGTGAAAACGTAACAGGGAAAATCCGTACCGAGGAAGCTGGAAAGATGGCATCAGAAGTAGGGAAAAATCAGGCAGTCCGGATTAAGTTAGTGGAGCTTCAGCAAAAGCTGGCTGAAAAAAGTGATGTAGTTATGGATGGGCGGGATATTGGAACCGTAGTACTTCCCAATGCCTTTGTCAAAATTTATTTAACTGCAAGTGCAGAAACCAGAGCCGAGCGAAGGTATCTGGAATTGGAAAACAAGGGAATTTCCTGCGATTTGGAAGAAATTAAGGCAGATATTATTGCCCGTGATAAGCAGGATATGGAACGTGAAGTTACCCCTCTTTGCCAGGCCGAAGATGCTGTATTGGTAGACTCCTCTCAGATGAATATCGAAGAAGTGATAGCAGCCATTTTACAAATTTACCAGAATAAATCATAATGGGGGAGACTAATTTGGAAGTAAAGCTGGCCAAAAGTGCGGGATTTTGTTTCGGGGTAAAACGTGCC
>JAVBLX010000212.1:0-5349 GCA_031553075.1 Acetivibrio sp. | reverse complement strand
TGCACTCTCGAAAAATCATCATCAGCGAATAAATCAACTATTTATTCCTTGATGTACTGGTTGTCTATATGAAAACATTATCTGTGGATTTGTATGTGAATTTAAAAGATTATGCTATTAATATACAATAAAAGCTGGATTCATTTGTAAAAAAAGCAAAAAATACTTGCTAAAAAGCGTTATTTGTGTATAATATTATTAAGAGTGATAAAAATTTAACTATTTCTTTTCGTATAGTGATTTTTTGTAGATAGATCTAAAAAGGGAGGTATAAATATGCAAAAAAATAAAAAAAAGGGTTTTCTTAACAATTTTAAAATTAAGACAAAGCTGTATATGCTGTCAAGTTTTATGTTGGTATGTTTGTTTATTTTAGGTGGGATGTCTATTGTTATTATGAATTTAATCAGCAGCAAGACAAAAGAAGTCACAAAAGAATGGCTTCCAGCTGTTATTGAAGCAGAAGAACTGAATACCCTTCTTTCCGATTACCGCACTTTGGAGTATAAGCTGATTGTGTCAGAATCAGCAGAAAGACAGGCCGAGGTTCTGGAAGAGATAGCTACAAAAAAGGAAGAAGCAGAGCAGGGCTTTGCAGCTTATGAGGCAGAGGGATTAGTCAGCTCAGAAGAGGAACAGGAACTACTGAATAATCTGAAGATAATGTGGGAGGATTATATTGTAACCAGTAACCGGATGCAGATGTCTGCTATTACTGCGGAATACAAGAGCCAAGCAGAAAGAATGCTACGGGTGGAATCGGAAGATAAATATAAAGAACTGGCACAGGCATATCTATCATTGGTCCAGTTAAATAAAGATGGTGCAAGCCAGTGTGCGCAAGCAGCAGATTCTCAATCAAAAGCTTCGATGGTTATCATGCTAATAGGAATTCTATTAACATCTGTTATTTCCATGTTCGTGGCTATTTTGATTGTACAGCGGATTACCAAATCCATCCATGAAATTGATCATGTGGCAGAACAGATTGCTGACGGTAACCTGGATGAAGAGATACATTATAATGCCAAGGACGAACTGGGAGCTTTGGCGGTTAATTTTAACAGGACGGTAGAAAGACTTCGGGATTATATTGCCTATATCAATGAAATTGCATTTGTGTTGGACGAAATTGCAATGAACAATTTGACCTTTACTTTGGATTTGGAATACTTTGGGGAATTTGAGAAAATCAAGAACTCGCTGGAACGTATTTCTGATTCATTAAATGATACCATGTCCAATATTAATGACAGCTCGCAGCAAGTAGCAGATGGCTCTGCGCAGCTGGCCAGCAGTGCAAACGCATTGGCAGAAGGTGCTACCGAACAGGCAGGAACCATTCAGGAACTGGTTGCTACTTCCAATGAAGTGGCTGCCCAAGTTGAAAGTAATGTGGAGAATGCTCAGAAGGCCGTAGACGAAACGAAAAAAGTTACCATAAAAACCGGTGCAAGTAAAGAATATATGAAGGCTATGACCGAAGCGATGAAGGGCATTAATGACACTTCAAATCAGGTCGTATCCATTATTCAGACGATTGAAGAAATTGCTGACCAGACGAATCTTCTGGCTCTTAATGCCTCTATTGAAGCGGCAAGGGCAGGCGAAGCGGGAAGAGGTTTTGCGGTTGTGGCAAGCGAGATTGGTAAGCTGGCAGATGAAAGCTCAAAAGCAGCGAATAATACCAGAAAACTGATTCAGAAATCAATGAATGAAATCACAAAAGGCGATGAGATAGTGGAAGCGGTAGTCGTTTCGCTGGAAGAGGTGGTAAACGGGGTTAACGTGGTAAATAATCTGATAGAGCAGACGAAAGCAGCGTCTGTGCTGCAGGCAGACTCTGTGGAACTGATGAAGGGACAGATTGAAGGGATTTCAGCAGTCATTCAGAATAATGCAGCAGCAGCGGAAGAAACCTCAGCTACCTCAGAGCAGTTATCAGAACAGGCAGAATTACTGAGTGATATGGTTAAGAAGTTCCAACTGAAGGACTAAACCAATCATAAGCTGAGTGTATGTTAAGACACAGCTGGGATTTTGCCGGGGGTCTTTGGCAGAATGGATTAGAAAATATTTGATAAAAAGGACTGTGCCAAAATGATAACTTATTAACATTTTGTACGGTCCTTTTTATGCACGGATGTCAAAGGTATATCGTTTTAAAGAAGCAGAGGTCTGCTCCTGCTCCATAAAGTCCTTTACAATGTCCACTTCCTTTTGGCGGATTAAAAACTCTGAGGTAATGGAATAGCCCTTCTCTTCCAATTGGTAGGAAAGCTGGTTGATATGGTTAGTAAAAAGCTTCTTTGTTTCCTTATCATTACAATAAAACTTGGAAATCACTTCATTCTGTCTTAAGGTGAGGTGAATGTCCAAAGGTCCCAGATGTTCCATATCCAGATGAAGAAGTACACTGATATTATCAGGTTCATTTTTAAGATTTTTCTTTTGGCTATAGACATATAGGTCACTGTGGATATTCTGTTCGCTAAACTTTAAAGGAAGTTGGATGTAAGGAAACATTTGATTCAGAATGTGCATAAAATCCATGTTCTGCCGCATATTCTGAGCATGCTCCGAAAGGGAAGAACCGATGTTGGTATTTCCAAGGGTCTGGCCAATGAAAGACTCCAGGTCGCGAACCTGTTGATACATCTTGTCATAAAGCTGTTCTACCGATTTTTCTTTTTGTAGTGCTTCTGGAGTAATCGTCCAATTAGATAAAATTTGTTCGTGAAAAATCGTCTGAAAGAAATCAGAGCGGAATAAAGCCATGACCGATTCTTTCGGGGTATTGGATAGTGAATGTCCAATGGCCTGCATAATTCCTGTTGCGGTTAACTCTCCCGAAGCAATCCCATTTATGATAGCGGGATTCAGATTAAAATCCTTAAGTAAGCTAAGTAATTGTCCACGCTGCTCCGAGGATAAAAAGGAGGCAAGCTCTGTATTTTGATATTGAATCTCCTGAAAAGAGGAAAATAGGGTGTCAATAACTGGGTTTTGAAAGGCTTCTATTGTTTTCGGAAGATTTGTGAGTTCTTTTTCCAGTTGGGCAAGATCAGGTTCTACATCATCAGTCTGTGCTGTATTCAAAAACTCCTGACGAAAGTTCTCCATGTTTTGAGAATCAAAAGCCTGTGCCTGATTCATTCCATCTTGGATAAGGTGTACTGCATTACGCAAGGAGAGAGTTCCGTTTAAAACAGCTTCTTTTAGCTCAGGTGAAAGGGAAAAGGTATCCAGCGCATCGGCAAGTACGGTACGGTTTTCCGGAGAAAGAGAAGTTAAATCAGGTTCCATCTCATAAGTTACTTCACCAGTATTCGTAAGAACAATGGAAAGGAGCTGTTTCCCAAAGGGAACGACTGCTTCTGCCGGGCTTTTATTAGCCAGCGTCTGTAAAAGGGAAGGGACAGAATCAGAGAGAGAATTCACCTCATTTAGTAGCTGATGATTTAGCGTACGGTAATTTTCAAACTGACGGGCGCTGGCTTCATCAATGGGAAGCTTGTATTTATTCATAAGAACAAGCGTTGAAATACTGGCATCCTTAAATTGATATGTCTGTTGTAAAATAGATTGAATACTTTGCTTGTTTATGGGCATACCATTGTTTATGAGCTCACGAACAACGGCTTGATTTCTATCCGTTTTAGGGAGGCCGGCTTCTTCCAGGGCTTTAAAAATAGTAGTATTCTCAATAACGGAATCACTTTTTGGCATGGTATCTAAAACCACCGCCGGGTAGACGCTGGATACTTTAAATGCAGCAGTATCACCAATAGACAACTGGGAAGAATTGGTAACCTCAGCCGTAATCGTAGTATTATCTGCTAATGTAACAGTCACTTTATTATTATGAAGATCTGTAACCTCACCTTTAATAACCTGATTGGTGGTCAGCTGTTTTACCGGAGAGGTCTGACCATACTTGCTGGACTGGGCAGAAGATGATGTCGAAGTGGCATTCTTCTTTGGAGCACTGGTCTGTTTGGGATTTGCGCCCGAAGCCGCAACTCGACTGCTTAAATCCATTTTCTCACCTTCCCTTCCATATCATTTGTTTGTGGCTACTTATTATATCGGACAAATATATTAGATTTCAAACCAATTTTATCATAAAAAATGAAAAAATTATAGAAATTATAGAAAATTGTTTTCAATCATGAATTTAAGGAAAAGCACAAGCCCAAAATAATCCTAAATAAAGATTGACAATTTTGAATAGAAGGTGTATAACTATATCATATAAAACATACAAGAATAGTATGAAATAAAATGGAGGATAAGAATATGGAAAAAATAGCAGGTAAATTAACAGATTTAATCGGGAACACGCCATTATTAGAATTATCAAATTATGAAAAGAAGCATGAATTGGAAGCAGAAATTGTTGCGAAATTAGAATATTTCAACCCGCTTGGAAGTGTAAAAGACCGAATTGCATATGCCATGATTGAAGAAGGCATCAAGCAAGGTGTGATTAATGAAGACACGGTTATCATCGAACCAACCAGTGGAAATACTGGAATTGGTTTGGCATTTGTCGCAGCGTCTAAAGGATTGAAGCTGATTTTGACGATGCCGGATACCATGTCGATTGAGCGTCGGAAGATTGTAGCTGCTTTGGGAGCGGAAATCGTATTGACACCAGGGGCAGAAGGTATGAAGGGAGCCATTCGTAAAGCCGAAGAACTCAAAGAAGAATATGGCAATGCAGTCATCCCTCAGCAGTTTGAGAATAAAGCCAATCCTCAGATTCATCGTGAAACAACAGCCCAGGAAATCTGGCGGGATACCGATGGCAAGGTGGATATTTTTGTTGCCGGAGTTGGAACCGGTGGAACAATTACAGGAAATGGAGAGGTATTAAAGCAGAAGAATCCTCAGGTAAAGATTGTAGCGGTAGAGCCGGCTGCTTCACCAGTGCTTTCAGGTGGTAATCCAGGACCCCATAAGCTTCAGGGAATTGGAGCAGGGTTTGTGCCGGGAGTTGTTAATGTGGATGTGATTGATGAAATTATTCCGGTTGAAAATGAGGAGGCGTTTGCGGCTTCCAGAGAAGTCGCTCGGACAGAAGGTCTTTTGATGGGAATTTCCTCAGGAGCAGCACTTCATGCAGCAACGGTTTTGGCGAAACGGCCGGAGAATAAAGGGAAGCGAATTGTGGTGTTGTTACCAGATACAGGAGAGCGATATCTTTCAACTGCGTTATTTGAGTAACTTTGTGTTTAGGGGGTGAGGGGACGCTCCGGAGATATAGGCTGCGAACGCCGAAAGAGCGGGTGGATCAATGCCTCCAAGGAATGGATTCCTCAGAAAATGGCGCTCAAACGAAAGATT
>JAVBLX010000173.1:0-32782 GCA_031553075.1 Acetivibrio sp. | reverse complement strand
CAAAAACGTAGGCGTAGCGGGCTACGCTGAGGCTTTTTCATTTGTGCTATCGGGAAATCAGACCAGCGAAGATGTCGATTATTTATTCTTCGATGTACTAGAGAGGAATAGTAAGAGGAATAGTAAGAGGAATAGTAAGAGATAAGTAAGAGATAAGAGATAAGTAAGAAGGTACAGTATATAAAAATAGTGGAATTAGTAAGAACATTAGACTTGCCATAAAACAAAAATTTAGTCAAAAGCCAGAAATCAAAAAAGAGGCTTTAAAAGCCTCTTTCCATGCAACTGACAAGATTCGAACTTGCGACCCTTGGCGTCGGAAGCCAATACTCTATCCAGCTGAGCTACAGTTGCAGAGTCGGTATGAACCACACCAACGAATTACATTATACTCAAAAAGTGAATAAATGTAAAGGGGTAAATTGTAATCTAGTCGCTTGGAATCTTTAAAAAATCACCGGCAGAGCCGAATAATGTAATAGACTTTTGGATTCTGCCTATGATATAATCAGTTTGAAAGTAGGTGTATATATGGTATTAACAAAAGAAGATTTGCTAGCCATTTCTAATTTGATTGAAGATACATTGGAAACAAAGCTTGATCAGAAACTTGACCAGAGATTTGATTGCTTTGAACAAAGGATGGATCAGAAGCTTGATAGCCTGGAATATAGGATGGATCAGAAGCTTGAGAGTCTGGAATATAGGATGGATCAGAAGTTTGAGAGTCTGGAATATAGGATGGATCAGAAGTTTGAGAGCTTGGAACAAAGGATGGATCAAAAGCTTGAAAACCTGGAACAAGGGATGGATCAGAAGCTTGTGCATCTGGAACAAAGGATGGATCAGCGGTTTACTGGGCTTGGGGAAAGTGTTGATAGTGTTGAGACTCATGTCAAACGTATCGAAGTTGATTTGTTGGAGGATAATGTGATTCCAAGACTTAATACAATAGAATCTTGCTATCTTTCTACCTTTGAGCGTTATAATAAGGATGCCGACCGAATGGAAATGGCATTTGTTGATATTACTTTGTTAAAAAGTGTGGTACAGGAGCATAGTGAGAAGCTCCAAAGGATTTGAATATAATCATAATTACAGCGGGTGCAACATCTAAGAAAGAAGGATGCGGCACCCGTATTATTATGGTGGATGAAATGTTACGAAAGTATTACGTGATTACTAGCTGAAAAAATATTGCTGGATGGTTGATTTTTTATATGATATTTGTTAAGATTAGTAAGATAAAGAAACAGAGTGATTTTTTATGAGTGAAAAATAATTTTACATATAGGGGAAAAACCTTAGAAATCGCTATAGATGAGGAGATTTAAAAAGGGAGACAAGGATGAAGTTTAAATATAAAAAAATAGTTTTAATAATCACCATGGGGACAATGCTTATTGGAATGGTAATTTTTTCCGTGTTACCATCCAATGGAGGGTCTACTACAAAGGTAGAAAAGGTGAAAGAAGAAGTTGTAGAAGGAGATATAAAGGATACAACGGAGGTCGCACCAAAGGTGAGCCCGGCTGTGCCGGCATCATCGGATGGGGTGATTAAAAAGGACTTGAATCTTGAGGTAAGTGATGTGGTGAAGCATTTTGTCGAAGCCAGCGTAGCCTGTGATATGGATTTATTAGAGGAAACCGTAAGCAACATCAGCCTAATTGATGAAAACGAATTAAAATTAAAATATCAGTACGTGGAAGGTGTACAAAACATCGAGTGCTACATGGTAGAAGGTCCGGATGGAAATGGTTATCTGGTATATGCATATCGTGAACTGAAGCTGAAGGACATTGACACATTGGCACCGGGACTTAGTCGTATGTATGTAACCATGGGAGATTCAGGGGATTACAGGGTGTTCTTCGGAGCCGATACCGGTTTGGAAGAATTCATTGCTACTACCGATAATTCAAAGGAAGTAGTAGAACTCGTCGACAAGGTTAATAAAAAGTTGGAAGAAGCCACTAGTGCAGATACCAAGTTAAAAGAATTTATTAATAACCTTACCGGACAAAATGATACTAATCAAGACCAGGATAGCCAAGAGTAAACGTTCAAAAGACACATCCTCCCATGATTGTTTGTATTGCAGAGGCAGCATGACAGGGAGTGTGAATATAGAATAAGTATTTGAGGAGAATATAATATGTGGTCAAGAATTGAATTAAAAGAAAATGCAAAAAGTGTATTAAAGAGAACTTATTGGCTGTCCTTTGCGGTATGCCTGATTGTTACCCTGCTAAGCAGCGTTAGTCAGAGCAATTCCATACTGACCAATTATGAGACATTGATGCAGATTCGTTTTCATGTGATATTAACGATTGGTGTTTCTATTTTTTCTTTTATTTATAGTACATTTATCAGTGATCCACTTCAGGTAGGGCAAAATGATTTTTTTATGACAAGCAGAAGCTATGATGCTTCTTTAGGAAGAATATTTTCTGCGTTTTCCGGAAGCCGATATATGAAAACCGTCGTGACTATGTTTGTTATGAGGTTATTCGTATTTTTATGGTCGTTGCTTCTTATCATTCCAGGAATTGTTAAAAGCTATGAATACTTTTTTATTCCCTATATTATGGCAGAGAACCCCGATATTCCCAGAAAACGGGTTTTTGAAATCAGTAAGCTGATGACCAATGGCCAGAAGATGAATATCTTTTTACTCCAATTATCATTTATTGGCTGGATATTATTGGGAATGTTGGCTTGTATGGTAGGTATATATTTTGTGGTTCCTTATATTAATGCTACTAACGCAGAGCTATATGCAGCACAAAAAGCATACGTATTGGATATGGGGTGGGTGACCGAAGAAGAGCTTTGTGGATTTCACAATAACTAAAAACAAATAAGATAATATTCGAGGACAGCAATCCATCTGGGTCACTGTCCTCGATTTTGGAATAGGAGTGTTTCACAAATCAGATGATGGAAGAGATAAGGATTAATAAGTATTTAAGTGATGCAGGAGTCTGTTCCAGACGGGAAGCCGACCGTCTTTTAGAGGCAGGTAGGATTACGGTAGATGGTCAAAAGGCGGTTATGGGTCTTAAAGTGCGAGAGGGGCAGAAAATAGCCATAGATGGAAAGCCAATAGCGAAAGAAGAGGACAAAATTTTGTTGGCATTTCATAAACCCAAAGGAATTGTTTGCACCACCAGTAAAAAGGATAAGGATAATATCGTGGATTATATTCACTATGAAAAGCGGATTTATCCCATTGGCAGGCTGGATAAGGACTCGGAAGGACTCATTCTTCTGACAAACCGTGGAGAACTGGTGGACCAGATATTGCGGGGCAGTCATTATCATGAAAAAGAGTATATTGTAGAAGTAAATAAGAAAATAACCAAAGGGTTTGTAAAAGGGATGACAGAAGGCGTTCCCATTCTAGATACCATTACTAGACCGTGTATCATAAAGCCACTGGATGATTACACCTTTCGGATTATTATTACCCAGGGGCTTAATCGGCAAATACGAAGAATGTGTGAGCATTTTGGCTATCGGGTAGAGCGACTTCAGCGGGTGCGCATTATGAATATTATGCTTGGAAATCTAAAAATGGGCACTTATCGGAAGATAACAGGTGCCGAACTGGAAACTTTAGAAGGGTATCTTAAGAAAGAAAATTCAATTAAGAGTTAGAAACTTAAAGATATCGGGAAGTTTTCCGCAATTCTTCAAAGCGGGAGTTCTCCCAAACGGAGGTTCTCTAAGATGGAGGTTCTCTAAGACAGAGGTTCTTTAAGACAGAGGTTCTCTAAGACGGTGGTTTTCTAAAAAAAGGTCTCTAAAAGAGAGGTCTCTAAAAAGGGAGGTTCTCTAAAACGAGAAGTTCTCAAAATGGAAGATAAAAAATGTTTTTTAATAAATAAAGGAAGGATGCTAAAAGCATGGAAAAGCAGATAATCCGTATCAAAGAGCTGGTAGACATATTAAACGAAGCTGGAAGAGTATATTATCAGGAAGCGAATGAAATTATGAGCAACCTGGAATATGATAAATTGTATGACGAACTCCTTGCATTGGAGAAGGAAACGGGCATGGTGCTTTCCAACAGTCCAACCCAGCAGGTTGGATATGAAGTTCTTAGTGAATTGCCCAAAGAAAGACATGAGTCACCAATGCTGTCGCTGGATAAAACCAAGGAACGGGAAGCACTGGTGGAATGGCTTGGGGATAAAGAGGGTATTTTGTCCTGGAAATTAGATGGGTTAACCATCGTTCTCACTTACAACGATGGACAGCTGAAGAAAGCAGTAACCAGAGGAAACGGTGAAGTAGGCGAAGTCATCACTAACAATGCGAAAGTGTTTAAAAATATACCCAGTACGATTTCTTTTAAAGGAAATCTGGTGCTAAGGGGAGAAGCAGTGATCAAATATTCTGATTTTGAAAAAATTAATAATGCAATTGAAGATGTAGATGCCAAATATAAAAATCCCCGAAATCTGTGCAGCGGTTCTGTCCGTCAGTTGAACAATGAGATTACAGCAAAGCGGAATGTTCATTTTTTTGCATTTTCTTTGGTGACGGCAGAGGGAATTGATTTTAAGGATTCAAGACAGGAACAGATGAAATGGGTGGAAAGTCTTGGCTTTGATGTAGTAGAGTATCATTTGGTAAAATCTTCTACAATTATAGAAGAAATCCAGTACTTTTCAGAAAAGATAAAACAAAATGATTTTCCATCTGATGGGCTTGTACTTTTATATGATGATATGGAGTATGGCCGTTCCTTGGGAAGAACTTCAAAATTCCCAAAAGACGCCATTGCCTTTAAGTGGGCAGATGAAATAAAGGAAACCACTCTCCTTGAGATTGAATGGAGTGCATCTAGAACGGGATTGATTAATCCGGTTGCCATTTTTGAAGCGGTAGAATTAGAAGGAACCAGTGTAAGCCGTGCCAGTCTCCATAATATCAGCATTATGGAGGGCTTGGAAATTGGCATTGGAGATAAGATAGAAGTTTATAAAGCCAATATGATTATTCCCCAGGTAGCAGAAAATCTGACCAGAAGTGGAAAGCTGGGGATACCTGAAATCTGTCCAGTCTGTCAGGGGAAAACGATAATTAAGCAGGATAATGATGTGAAATCACTTTATTGTCCCAATGAAAAGTGTCTGGCAAAACAGGTTAAATCTTTTACCCATTTCGTCAGTCGTGATGCCATGAACATAGAAGGACTCTCGGAAGCTACGATTGAGAAGCTAATTGGAGTGGGTATCATCAAAGAACTGGCGGATTTATACCACCTGGAAGGGCATAAAGAAACCATTGTAACGATGGAGGGCTTTGGTGAAAAATCCTTTGCCAATTTAATTAAATCCACTGAAAAATCAAGGGAAACAACAGTAGCAAAGTTTATATACAGTCTTGGCATTTCCAACATTGGACTTTCCAATGCAAAGCTTATCTGTCGGGAATGGAAGGATGACTTTCAGAAAATCAGAGAAGCAACCAGAGAGGAGCTGACAGAAATTCAGGGAATCGGAAGTGTAATAGCTGATTTTTTTGTAGAGTTTTTCAAGGATACCGAGAAAAACCAGATTGTAGATGACTTGTTAAATGAGATTCATTTCCTCAAGAATGAAGAATCAGGAGATTTGACCTTTGATGGCATGAATTTTGTTATCACCGGTTCTGTTGAGCATTTTTCCAATCGAAATGAAGTAAAGGAATTGATTGAAAGCAAGGGTGGAAAGGTAACGGGCAGCGTTACTTCTAAAACCAACTACCTGATTAACAATGACAATCAATCCAATTCCTCCAAAAATAAAAAAGCTAAGGAACTGGGAGTTCCGGTCATTACAGAGGAGGAATTCTTGCAAATGCTTTAAATTCATGGTAAACTTGACCTCATGAGATGAGATTAATGCTTCGTGAATTTACCGGATGCATTATGTGAGTACCAAAAAACAAAATCCCGTGCAAAAAGGTGCAAAATCTTTTGAGTACCTGATTGCCTGTGCACAGATAGGAGTAAATAATGCCAATTAAAGTTCATAATAATCTTCCGGCAAAGAAGATTCTGGAAGAGGAGAATATATTTGTCATGGATGAAAACCGGGCGATGAGTCAGGACATTCGTCCCCTTCAGATTGCTATTTTAAATTTAATGCCCTTAAAAGAAGATACGGAAGTACAGATACTAAGAAGCCTTTCCAATACGCCAATTCAATTGGATTTGACCTTTTTAACCACCGCAAGCTACGTAGGCAAAAATACTGCAACCAGCCATCTGGATAAGTTCTATCTAACCTTTGATGAGGTAAAGGAGCAAAAATTTGATGGTTTGATTATTACCGGTGCGCCAGTGGAACAGATGGAATTTGAAGAGGTGGATTATTGGGATGAATTGGTTCGCATTATGGAATGGTCTAAAACCAATGTAACATCAACCTTTCATATCTGTTGGGGTGCTCAGGCCGGATTGTACTATCATTATGGAGTGAAAAAGCACCTTTTGAACAAGAAGATGTTTGGGGTCTATAAGCATAAGGTATCTCATCGCAAATTCCCCCTTGTGCGTGGTTTTGATGATTATTTTTATGCACCTCATTCCAGACATACTGGTATATCCAAAGCAGATGTAGAGGCCAGGAAAGAGCTTATGATTCTGGCGGAATCAGAAGAGGCAGGTATTTTTATTGTAACGGCTCAGGACGGCAAACAGATATTTGTTACCGGTCATCCGGAATATGATCGCTATACTCTGGATAAAGAATACAAAAGGGATTTGGGCAAAGGTTTGCCAATTGAGATGCCCGTGAATTATTATCCTGACGATAATCCGGAAGAAAGCCCGATGATGGAATGGCGGAGCCATGCCAATACGGTTTATTCCAACTGGATTAATTATTTCGTGTATCAGATAACCCCATATGAACTGTAGGAAATGGCTAAAGGGTATGGCGTCACGTCCATACCCTTTTTAAGTAGGTCAATTAATTTTGCCACAAATTGATTATTGATTATTTAAATAAGTCTTATAATATGCATTTCGATATTGTGAGGGGGTTATCCCTTCATACTCTTTAAAAAGTTTCATAAAATATTTCTCATCTTGAAATCCCAGATAAAAGGCAATTTCCTTCACTGTTTTTTCTGATTGACTTAAATACTCTTTTGCCTTCCAAACCTTCATACCATTAATATAATCCATGGCGCTCACCCCAAGACGTTTTTTAAAAAGCCGTGACAAATAATCCACATTGAAATCAAAGCGGTCTGCCAGCTCATGAATATATATTTTTCGATGAATATTTAATCGAATCCATTCCAGGATATTCATAAACCGCCTGTTTGTCACATCATCAGATTCTGACACATTATCGGTAACACTGTGGATATAAAGCTGGGTCTGCTCAATCATCATCAGAGTTAATAAATAATCGGCGGAAAGACCGGTATAGTAATTTGCATTGGAAATATGCAAAAGCTGTCGGAATTGAATGAGGAGCTTTTCCATGCTGGCAATGGAAAGATAAGTTGGAATCAGGATATCTTCCTGGAGTTTATTGGTATATGGATTTGATTTTAGGGGTGAAATCTGAATATAAGCTTCTCTTTCATCAAGGATACTGTATTCACCATTACAGAGAAAATGCAGCCAGTAAAAAGAAGTATTTGGTTCCGAAAAAGCATACCCTCCATGAACCTGCCCTGGCAGTAGTAAGATTGCGGAACCTGGTTTGACTTCATATTTGACATTACCTTGCTCAATATAGGCAATTCCACTGACACCAATGATGATTTCAAAATTATCAACAATCCTTCGCATATGTGTCCATTTTTCGGAAGTAACAAAATGTCCGCAACTAATAAAAGAGAGGGGCGTTTTAATGGAAGCTTTTAATAAATTCATGGTCGGATTACACCACCTTATCTACATTTTTATATGTTGTTCATTTCTTTTAAAAGATATAATATAAGTATAACAGTGCGAATTGAATTAATCAAATTAAAAAACAAATTTAAAGCAAAAGTCGGAATGAGAGAAAGGACGTAATTCAATGAAGAAGGTTGCAGAAGAAGTTTCAATGAAACAAGTTCAAATTAAGGATGGTTTTTGGTCTGCTATACAGGAGCGGATTATTGATGTTGTGATTCCATTTCAGGAGAAAGTATTGAATGATGAAATACCAGAAGTAGAAAAAAGTCATGCGATTGAGAATTTTCGCATTGCAGCAGGATTAAGTGAAGGCGAATTTTATGGAATGGTATTTCAGGATAGTGATGTGGCGAAATGGCTGGAAGGAGTGGCATATTCGCTGACGGTAAAGCCGGATGCTGACCTGGAAGCCAGAGCCGATGAGATTATTGAGATTATTGAAAAGGCACAGCAGCCGGACGGTTATTTGGATACCTTTTTTATTATCAAAGAGCCAGAGCATCGTTGGCAGAATCTTCATGAGTGTCATGAGCTTTATTGTGCCGGACATATGATGGAAGCAGCAGTCGCTTATTACCAGGCAACAGGGAAGGATAAACTGCTTCATGTCATGGAACGTTGTGCGGACCATATTATTGGACGATTTGGTGAGGATAAAGAGCATGGAATTCCTGGGCATCAGGAAGTAGAAATTGGTTTGATGCGGTTATATCGCGTTACCGGAAAAGAAAAGTATAAAGATATGGCACGCTTTTTCCTGGAAGAGCGGGGAAAGAATCCGGACTATTTCTACAATGAAAAGATAAAAAGAGGCTGGCAGCATTGGGGGCAGTACAATCTGGAGCCACTGGATGTTTCTTATAATCAGGCTCATGCCACCATTTATGACCAGAAGGAAGCCGTTGGTCATGCCGTACGTGCAGTCTATATGTATACAGCAATGGCAGATTTAGCTGGAACCGATGAGGATGAAAAGCTCTATCATGCCTGTCTTACTCTCTGGAATAATATTGTTCAGAAAAGAATGTACATCACCGGTGGAATTGGTTCTACGGTTGAGGGCGAGTCCTTTACCATCGACTATGATTTGCCAAATGACATGGCTTATACAGAAACCTGTGCATCCATTGCAATGGCTTTCTTTGCCAAAAAAATGTTGGAAATAAACCCGGATGGAAGCTTTGCTGATATTCTGGAGCGAGAACTTTATAATGGTATCATCAGTGGTATGCAGTTGGACGGAAAAAGCTTCTTTTATGTAAATCCATTAGAAGCCAATCCAGGGGTTTCCGGGAAAATTCATGGCTATAAGCATGCCCTCCCAACTCGTCCGGGCTGGTATGCTTGTGCCTGCTGTCCGCCAAACCTGGTACGTCTTGTTACATCCCTTGGTTCTTATGCTTGGACAGAAAATGATACAACCATTTTTTCTCATTTACTGATGGGACAAAAAGCAGATTTACAGAAGGCGGAAATTACGGTAGAAAGTAACTACCCATGGGAAGGAAAGGTAACATATCAAGTAAAACCAAAAACAGGAGAAGAATTTACACTGGCAATTCATATTCCGGCTTTTGTAAAGATAAAAGACAGTAAAACCAATATTACTGTGAACGGAGAAAAGATAAATATCCAAGATAATTTAAGAAAAGGCTATCTGTATTTATCTCGCATATGGAAAGAATCCGATGTAGTTGACATTCAGTTTGATATGCCAGTTCGTAAGGTATTTGCCAATCAACAGGTGCGTGAAAATGCTGGATGTGTGACTTTGATGCGGGGACCATTGGTGTACTGCTTTGAAGGCGTTGATAATGGTGAAAACCTGCAGAGCATTCGAATTCCAAAAGAGATGAAGGCAGAGATATATGCATGTAAGGAAGGTGTATTAGCAGGAAATGTACTTTTAAAACTGGAGGGTTATCGAATGAAAGGAACGGATCAGCTTTATTATGAAGAACGCCCAGATAAAGAGACGGTTCCGCTTACGGCTATTCCATATTACGCATGGGCAAATCGTGGTGAAAATCAAATGAGAGTGTGGATGTTGGAAGAGTAATTTTAATTTCCTATAGAGCAGATAAAACAAAAAAGTACGATTCCATACTTGGAAACGTACTTTTTTAATAAAAAGTGGAGACAACTGGACTTGAACCAGCGACCCCTTGCTTGTCGAGCAAGTGCTCTCCCGGCTGAGCTATACCTCCATTCATGTAGATTATAACATGTGTTCTAGTGGTTTTCAAGATAATAAAATAATGGATTTTAGAAGGTGCTTTACCTGGGATTGACTGGAGCGTTTATTTTTGACAAACATGTGAAATTACTGCGTTTAATTGTGAATAATGTCGAAATTTGTATGAAAAACTCGGTCACTTTTGGGTGGAAATTGAAAATTAGCTTGTATTAAACCAGAAAAGTGATTATAATAACTATATTATGCTAGGTGGGGGATTGTAGATATGCTCATAACACTGCTGCTGGTTTTGCTGGCTTTGGGGGAAGCTGGTATAATCAGTTATTTCTGGGTAAAAATTAAGAACAGCGAAGCACTTATTAAAAATATGATAATCGAAACGGAACGATACAAAATCGCAGCGGAGATTACCAACGACATTTTATTTGAATATGACATTAAAACCGACACCATGAATTTTCCGGAGAAATATATGGAGACGTTTGGTCGAGGTCGTTTTCAGCAACATTATGTTAGTAAAATGGTGGAACGACAATTTGTACAGCATGAAGATTTCAGTGTGTTTGATGAATTTGCCAATAATCTGAGAAAAGGGAAAAGCGAAGTAGTTGCCGAGTTTCGTATGCTGGATGCCAAAGGAGATTTTGTCTGGTGCCGTCTGCGTGGGAAAACACTCTATAATTCCAACAAGGATCCAGTGAAAGTCATAGGAAAGATAGTAAACATTGACATACAGAAGAAGGAACTGGAGTTGCTGCAGGTCAAGTCCCAGATGGATCCATTGACCAATGTATTCAATAAAACGGTAACCAAAGAAAAAATCAATGAGAAAATCATGAATAGTAAGCCGGATGAAACCCACGCCCTTATGATTATTGATATTGACAACTTTAAGAGCATCAATGATACCCATGGGCATGTATTAGGTGACCGGGTTTTGATTAATGTGGTTGCCCATATTAAAAGGATGTTTCGAGAGGAAGATATCGTAGGACGCATTGGCGGTGATGAATTCGTGGTCTTTATGAATCATGTGAGTTCCCGAGAGGACATTGCCAGTAAAGCCGTGAAGCTATTTAAAGCGTTTAAGAACCGATACCGGGAAAAGGATGAGGCGATTGACGTGACAGGAAGTATTGGTATTTCGGTGTATCCGCTGGATGGGATGGATTATGACGAACTGCTGGATAAAGCGGATAAGGCATTGTATGAGGTTAAAGCACAGGGTAAGAATAATTTTAATATTTACTCTGGGATAGAATAAAGTACATAGAAAATAAGGGCTGAGTATTCAGCCCCATTTTTATTTCAATTGATTTTTTACACGTTCCAGTACGGCACAGTGGTTAAACGGTTTGGTTATATAGTCTGCTGCACCGAGAGCATAGCCTCTGGCTTCATCTTCTGTTTTATTCAGGCCGCTGATGAAGATTACAGGAATATCCCGTGTAGTATCACTCTCCTTCAGAGTAATCAAGACATCATAGCCGGTCATGTCCGGCAGCATAATATCCAGAAGGATCAAGTCGGGAATCTCCTTTTCTGCCAATTGAAGTGCCTGCTCTCCGTTTTTTGCAATGTAGACGGTATAACCAGGTTTCAAAATATGAATCAGTATATCTAAATTAGTTTTTTCGTCATCAACAATTAAAATGCGAAAAATAGTTTTATCCTCCATTATAAGTCCTCCCCATTATATCCTTTCTGATTTTTTCCATACAAGACAATATTTTGCCCCTATCGCCCTGTACTATTGTTAGATTATTTAGGTATATCTTACCATATTTTTGCAAAAAAGTAAAGGCATCTTGCAAGGAAATCCACAAAAATCAAAATTTCATCCTTTCAGTTCTTCCAGAGATATCACTCGTACTACAAATAAAAATAATAGATAGAAGATTCCCAGAAGTGCGCAAATGGATAAAATCAGAATACCCGAGTGAAACAACTGCTGTCCATTCAGGAAAAGGAAGGTTTTATGCAGAAGGAAACCCAGCCCAAGGAGGATCATTCCAGGTTTTAGCAGCCAGTCGATGGAGTGGATGGTGATGTCTGTATATATTTTCAAGGTAAAGAAATCCATGATGGCAATCATAATCTGGCTTACCAGTTGTCCCAGTAAGTAGCCATAAAGGCCTTTAGAAGGAACGAGAAGACAGAGGAAAAGGATTCGGATCCCCATGGTAACCACTGTATTAAAAAAAGTCAGATGAGCTTTCCCCAACCCATTAATAATACTTCCCAAGGTAGTGGAAAGATACAGAAACGGGCAGAGCCAGGATAAGATGGTCATATAGGAACCGGCAGCATCATTATGGAAAAAAATAAGACCTAAATCTTTTCCAAAGAGGAAAAACGCACAGGTGGAATAGAGCCCCAGAAGTAAACTATATTTGACCGAGAGCTCGGAGGTTTTTTTGATCTGATATTGATTGTTGGTGGCCTGTGCTTCTGAAACCGTTGGGAGAATCAACAGGGCAAAGGCGTTGGTAATCGCCGATGGAAACAGGAGAAAGGGTAAGGTCATTCCGGTTAATATACCATATGTACTCAGTGCTTCATCTCCGGAGAGACCATATACCTTTAGCATATAAGGAATTAATATGGCCTCCAGACTATGCAACAGGCTGACAATTAATTTGGTTCCGGTCAGGGGGACCGTCAAAGCAGTCAGGGAGCGGAGTATTTTTCGCTCATTTTTTGGTGGTTCAAAGTGGGCAAAGGATTTATGGAAGGATAAGATACAATAAATATTGGCACCAATTTCCCCAAAAACAATACCAAGTACAGCAAGCTCACAGGTTACCTTGGCAGAACCATTTCCCAAATAGGTAGCAATCAGGAAAACCGAAGCAATTCGTACCATTTGTTCAAACAGCTGGGAAGCGGCGGGGACCCTGGTCTGTTTAAGGCCATAATAGTAACCCTGAATACAAGCAGTAATACCACAGAAAGGAAATACATAAGCAAGAACCTTTAGAGAACTGCCGGCATCCGGTTCCATGAGAAATTTTGCGGCAATCAGGTCACATTTAAGATAAACCAGTACTGACAGGGAGCAGGCAATGGTAAGGGACATAATAATGCCCTTTAGCAAAATGGCCTTCCGCTTGTCAGGCTTGTTTGCAACCAGTTGAGAAATAGCAGTCTGAAGTCCGGCACCATACAAGGTAAAGCAAAGACCGTATACCGGAAAAACAAGCTGATAGAGCCCTAAATTACGAGGCTCCATAACATTGGAAAGATATATTTTATAGAAAAAGCCCATCAGACGGGTCAGCATCCCGGCCAAGGTAAGAATTAAAGTTCCCTTAATCAGAGTTTGTTTGCTCATAGAGTTCCTTGATAAAAATAAGTGTTATTTTAATGTATTCAAAACTCTGGCAAATCATTCCCCTAAGACTTGTCATCTTCCATTACAAACGTCTACAACTTCGTTAGGGACCCCTGTTGACTTGTTTTTTAAAATTTTTTTGTTTTACAGATTGACACCGTTTTTCGACTATGATATTATAAAAAAAGAAAACCAACCAAAAGAGTCGGAATTAAAATGGTGGGAATTAAAACAGTGGGAATTAAACCACGGGGATTTACCGGCTTTTCAATAGATTTCGAAAGATAAGGAGGCGAATACCATTAAACTGTCAACCAAAGGAAGATACGGACTTCGCGCCGTATTGGATATAGCTCTTAACAGCAAAGAAGAAGCAGTAGCATTAAGTTCGATTGCAGAACGACAGAACATTTCCATGAGCTATCTGGAGCAGCTGATCGCAAAGCTGAAGAAAGCTGAAATCGTAAATAGCACCAGGGGGGCCAAAGGCGGATATATTCTGGCGAAAGCACCAGAAAAAATTTCAGTGGGTGATATCTTAAGAGCACTGGAAGGGAATTTGCATCCCGTAGACTGCAGTGAAGTGATAGGTGGAGAACCTACCTGTAATGCTTCCGATATTTGTGTCACAAAATATGTATGGAAACGTATTAGTGATAGTATAAATGATGCGGTGGATACACTTATGCTGTCTGAACTGGTATTGGAAAGCGAGCGGCTTTCTGACAAAAATGGTTCATCAGCCGGGGAAAGTAAAAACATAGAGAACAAAGCAGAAAAGTTATGCTAATCAGATTATAAATTTAGGAGATGAGACAATGGAGAAAAAAATTTATTTAGATAATGCAGCGACCACCAAGACAAGACCAGAAGTAGTAGAAGCTATGCTGCCCTATTTTACCGAACTTTATGGAAATCCATCCAGTATATATGAATTTGCATCCCAGAACAAAAAAGTAGTAAACCAGGCAAGAGAAACCATTGCGAGGGCTTTGGGAGCAGAGGACAAGGATATCTACTTTACCGCGGGTGGAACCGAATCGGACAACTGGGCGCTGAAGGCAGCCGCCGAAGCGTACAAGAACAAAGGAAATCATATTATAACCTCAACCATTGAACACCATGCCATCCTTCATACCTGCGAATGGCTGGAAAAAGAAGGTTTTGAAATTACTTATGTAGGCGTAGATGAAAATGGTGTGCTGAAGCTGGATGAATTGAAAGCAGCCATCCGACCAACTACCATCCTGATTTCTGTCATGTTTGCCAACAATGAAATCGGAACCATCGAACCAATCAAAGAAATCGGAGAAATCGCCAAAGCTCACAATATCTTATTCCACACGGATGCTGTCCAGGCATTTGGACAGGTGCCAATCAATGTAGATGATTTAAACATCGACATGCTCAGTGCCAGCGGCCATAAATTAAACGGCCCAAAGGGAATTGGCTTTCTCTATATCCGAAAAGGACTTAAGCTGCGTTCCTTTGTTCACGGTGGTGCACAGGAGCGCCATCGAAGAGCTGGAACTGAAAACGTACCAGGAATCGTTGGTCTTGGAAAAGCAGTGGAAATAGCAGTAGAAACCATGGAAGAGCGGACCAGACAGGAAATAGAACTAAGAGACCTGTTAATTACCCGTGTAATGGCAGAAATTCCGTACGTCAGATTAAACGGTCACCGAACCAACCGTCTGCCCAACAATGCAAATTTCAGTTTTCAGTTTATTGAAGGAGAATCCCTACTCATTATGCTGGATATGGAAAACATTTGTGGCTCCAGCGGCTCCGCCTGTACCTCCGGCTCCCTTGACCCATCTCATGTTTTGTTGGGAATCGGACTTCCTCATGAAATTGCTCACGGCTCATTGCGGTTGACCTTAAGCCATGAGACCACAGAAGACGAAATAAATTATACCGTTGAAAAAATCAGACAAATTGTAGATAAGCTCAGAAGCATGTCGCCACTTTATGAGGATTTCGTTAAACGTAACAAGATTGTAATAGAATAGATAGACCGAAGATATGAAATGATAGTAAAAGGATAGAATGAGTCTGGTGAAAACAGAATTAAAAAAATAACATATTAAAATAGCGTATAAATAACACAAAATGAAGAGCGATATAGGAGGAATTTCAATGTACAGTGAAAAAGTTATGGATCATTTCAGCAATCCCAGAAATGTAGGAGAAATTGAAAATGCCAGTGGAGTTGGCACAGTAGGAAATGCAAAATGTGGTGATATTATGCGTATTTATTTGGATATTGATGAAGACGGTATCATAAGAGACTGTAAATTTAAAACCTTTGGCTGTGGAGCCGCTGTAGCAACCAGCAGTATGGCAACCGAACTGGTAATGGGCAAAACAATCCACGAAGCCTTAACGATTACGAACAAAGCAGTAATGGAAGCCCTTGATGGACTGCCGCCAGTAAAAGTACATTGTTCTCTTCTAGCTGAAGAGGCCATTCATGCAGCACTCTGGGATTATGCCCAAAAACATAACATCACCATAGAGGGCTTGGAAAAACCAAAAACAGATATAGGTGAAGAAGAGGTAAAGGAAGAGTACTAATGAAAGAAAAAGTAGTCGTTGGTATGTCAGGAGGCGTAGATTCCTCAGTGGCAGCATATCTGTTAAAAGAATCAGGTTATGATGTGGTAGGTGTCACCATGCAGATATGGCAGGATGAGGACAACTACACCCAGGAGCAAAACGGTGGTTGCTGTGGACTCAGTGCCGTAGACGACGCCAGAAGAGTTGCCGAACGCCTGGAAATTCCCTACTACATCATGAATTTCAAAAAAGAATTTAAAGAAAACGTAATGGATTACTTCACCTGTGAGTATTTACAGGGAAGAACTCCTAACCCGTGCATCGCCTGTAATCGTTATGTAAAATGGGAATCCCTGTTAAAGCGTTCTATAGATATCGGCGCAGATTACATTGCCACCGGCCACTATGCCCGTGTTATCAAGCTGGACAACGGCAGATATACCTTGAAAAAATCCGCCACTGCCGCTAAAGACCAGACATACGCCCTTTATAATCTGACCCAGTTCCAGCTGGCACACACCCTTATGCCCGTAGGCGAATACACCAAAGAAGAAATCCGTAGTCTAGCAGTTGAAATTGGTCTGTCTGTCGCCCATAAACCGGATAGTCAGGAAATCTGTTTCATTCCCGACAATAACTATGGAAAATTCATTGAAGAAAATACCGATACCAAAATACTGCCCGGAAACTTCGTCACCACCACCGGCGAGATTATCGGCCAACACAAAGGTATTTCCAACTACACGATTGGCCAGCGAAAAGGTTTGAACCTTTCTATGGGCAAGCCTGTATTTGTGGTAGAAATTAACCCGGAGACCAATGAAGTAGTAATTGGCGACAACGAGGACGTCTTCCACCATCGCTTATATGCGGACAGGCTCAACTTCATGACCATTGAAAAGTTGGAAAACCCTATGAAAGTAAATGCCAAAATCCGCTACAGCCACCAAGGTGCCCCAGCCACAATTTCCATGGTCGGAGAGGATCTGATTGAATGTGTTTTCGACAGCCCACAGCGTGCTATAACGCCGGGACAGGCTGTTGTCTTTTATGAAGGCGATTACGTGGTGGGCGGTGGAACTATTTTGGGTAAAGAATTGAAATAGACTTACATTTTTCTTTTATTCGCATAAATGACGTGTTATAATTAACAGGTGACATTAAATAACTACTCTATTCGTTGGTCTGATTTGCCGAGACATACATGAAAAATTCTCAACGAATGAAGCAGTTATTTATTTTCGATGCATTTGGAATTAAAATATTTTGAGGTGTTATTATGAAAAAAGTCAAACCTTTGTATTTTCTAATCATTATTTTTGCCTTTATTCTGATTGCTCAAAACTTTTTGTTTTTTGTTGTTGTAAAGGAAATGAACGGTGATGCAAGGGTTGTGAATTATTGCGGAATTGTCAGGGGCAAAACACAAAGGCTTGTCAAATTAGAATTGTCAGGAAATCCAAATGATACAATGATAGCGGATATTACAAACATCCTGCACGGGCTGCAAGGTGAGAGCAATAAATATAATCTGGTTTATATGGATGATGAGAGATTCCAAAAGTCAATCAACGAACTTAACGATACATGGGAAAATTTGTGTGAAAGTATATATCATTTTAGAGATGGAAAAATTTCGGTAGGTGAATTGATTGACATTAGTGAGGCACATTTTGAAAAAGCGGATGAAGCAGTACATAATGCGGAAATAAATGCAGAAGCCAAATTGGGCCATGCAGAAAAACTTGTCTTGGCCGGCATTATTTTCACATTTTTGATTATAGCAATTGTTATCATAGTATTTGTGACTATGAATTGGGCAGAAAAGAAACAACGGCAGATTTTGCTGGAAAAAAATCGTGAATTGGAAGAAGCGGTGAAAAGAGCAGATTTGGCGACCAAAGCGAAAAGTGTGTTTTTGTCTAATATGAGCCATGATATACGAACGCCACTTAATGGTATTATCGGTATGACCAATATTGCAGTTTCAAAAATTGATGATAATAAAAAAGTTACGGAGTGCTTAGAAAGCATCACCCATTCTTCGAAGCACCTGATGAGCCTGATTAATGATATTTTAGATATTTCTAAAATTGAAAGTGGAAAGATGATTTTAAACAATTCGGATTTTTCATTGCCTGAATTTATGAATAATCTGATGAATATCCTGCAACCACAGGTCAAAGCGAAAAATCTTCAATTTCATGTATCTGCCTGTAATGTTGTGCATGAAAATCTCATTGGCGATGTTTTGCGGCTGAACCAAGCGTTTATTAACATTTTATCAAACTCAATTAAATTTACACCAGACGGAGGCTCTATCGGAATTACAATTGAGGAGCTGCCGCTTGCTAAGCCGGACTTTGCTACATTCAGGTTTATCTGTTTTGATACAGGAATTGGGATGAGTGAAGAGTACATTGGTAAAATATTTGATTCTTTTACCAGGGAGAAAGATCCAAGGATAAACAAAATTGAAGGAACTGGGTTAGGCATGTACATTACGAAAAATATCGTTGACGAGATGGGCGGTAGTATAAACATCACAAGTAAAGTTGGCGAGGGAACTCAGTTTAATATTGTTTTTGATTTGGAAATACAAGATACTAAATCTACTTTATATAAAAAGCTGGGAGAACTAGAAGAGGGGTGTCCTGTTCCTCAAAAATCACCAATATCGGAAAAGATTGATATTAACATGACTGGGATTCGCATTTTGCTTGCTGAAGATAATGAAATTAATCGGTTGATTGCCTGTGAGCTGCTTGCAGATACAGGAGCCATAGTAGATACCGCGATGGATGGTGCGGAATGCTTTGAAACGTTTATCAATTCAAAAGAAAACGATTATGATATTATTGTGACTGATATCCAGATGCCTAATATGGATGGTTATGAACTGGCACGCAGCATTCGAAAACTGGAAAACCGAAAGGATAATCATGTTCCCATTATTGCAATGACTGCCAATGCGTTTGATGAGGACATTAAAGAAGCATTAGCTGCCGGAATGAATGCACATACAGCAAAGCCCCTTGATTTTGAACATTTTATTAAAACGATAAAAGACCTGCTTTAGGGGAACAAGAATGTTCCTCGAAAGCAAGAAAGAACAGGATGCCCTTACTGACTTTTCAGTGTTTGGCTATCCTGTTCTTTTAAATTTTGCTAGAATTTATTTTGCATAAAATATCTGAGCAATTGGTGAATCCGGCGAAAGTATCACGGTTTTATTTCCACCAGTCATGGATAGTTTTACCGCATCCAGACTTCGCACAAAGGAATAAAAATCGGTCTTCTTCTCATCTGCATAAGCCGCAGCCAAAATCTTCATATATTCTGCTTCGCCCTCTGCAACCAGGATTTCTGCCTGTTTTTGTGCCTCCGAAATCATAACGGTAACTTCTTTGTCAGTGGTATTTTTAATCACCTGAGCCTCTGAGCTACCCTCTGCAATATATGTAGCTGCAATATTATCACGCTCCGAAATCATACGTTCATAAACAGCTGCCTTATTGTCATTGGGCAAATCAATCTGCTTGGTATCGAAGCTAAGAAGTTCGATTCCATATTGAGTCATGGTATCACCAATACTGTTAATAACGGCAGTGGATAGAATACCATCACGTCCGGAGATTACTTCATCCTGTGACATACTACTAATTATATTTTTAATCGAATTGTAAACAATTGTATCAATACGATTTTCAGCGTTGGAAACCGAACCATTCAACGATTTGGCAAATTTTAATGGATTGGTTATATGCCATAAAACATAACTGTTGGAAATCATGGTCTTCTTATCTTTGGTAATGACATCGGAGGGTGCCAGATCGTAGAGAAGCACCTGCTTTGGCAAGGTATCCGATGTCTGGATAAAAGGAATTTTAAAGCTGATTCCAGCCTCTGTTACCACATGGTCGATCTTTCCGAACTGACGGATTAAACTGTATTGATTTTCGTTGGTAATAACAACGGAAGAAAAACCCAGGATAATAGCCGCCATTAAAAGTACAATTAAAACTGTATTACGAATCACTTTCATGATTATTCCGCCTCCTTTTGTGTACTGGTAGAAGAAGTTGAAGTGGAACTGTTTGCTGCTGCACTGTTTACAAATGGTTCAAGCGGCAGAATTTCTTGCATGGAACCGTTTCCACTTTCAATGATGACTTTAAGATCGGGAAGGACATCTTCCATGGCTTCATAAAACATACGCTGTTTGGTTACGGTTGGATTCTTTTTATATTCTTCATATATGGCATTGAAACGGGCAACCTGTGCGGACGCTTCATTAATACGAACCGTTTTCTTACCTTCCGCTTCTTTTACAACTCCATCTGCCTTTGCCTGGGCTTCGGGAAGTTTTTCATTACGATATTTATTAGCGTTGTTAAGAGCAGTATCTTTTCCCTGCTTTGCTGTTTCCACTGCTTTAAATGCTTCCATAACCTCCTGGGTAGGTGGTTCGGAGTCCTGAATGGTAATGTTGACCAGCTGAACACCAAGGTTGTGAACTTCCAGCTCTTTTAAAATCATCTCTTTGATTTTTCCTTGGATTTCCCCTTTTCCGGTGGTCAATACGCTATCCACGTCATAGCTTCCGATAACCGTACGAATACAGCTTTGAGCAATGTTTTTCAGAATGGATACCGGATCGCTGGAAGCATAAAGTGCTTTTACCGGATCGGAAAAACGGTATTCCACAAAGAAGTCTACATTTACAAAGTTGTAGTCGGAAGTAATCATTAAAGATTCGTCTTCCACAGACTGGTTGCTGTCTGAAGTATATCCAATGGAAAAGCCCTGGATAGTAGTGTTCACTTTTCGAACTGACTGAATCAGTGGGATTTTAAAGTGAAGTCCGGAATCGGTAACTGCGGTTGCTTTTCCGAAGGTGATGAGGACCGCCTGTTCCTGTTCTTTGATCTGATAAGTGGAACCTAATATGAGAATGAGTGCAACAATTCCCAGCAGTCCAAGGATAATACCGTTTTGAATCTTTTTCCATCCAGATTTAGGTGCATGCCCGGACTGGTTGTTGTAGTCAAATGCTTCTTTTTCATAATCAGTATTCATTTTTATAGCCTCCTTTTCTGCTCTAGTATACAATAAAATAGAAAAACCTTCAATTGGGTTGCAATAAATGTAAGAAAAATGTTAATATACAAGCATACGTGAGAATGGGTATTGTAGCATAGTTACAATATGACTAGAGAACAAAGGAGAGTCGAAATGAAATTAATATCGTGGAATGTAAACGGGCTTCGGGCCTGTGTACAAAATGGGTTCAGGGAATTTTTTGAAGAGGTGGATGCAGACATTTTTTGCCTGCAGGAAATCAAGCTGCAAGCAGGACAGATTGAGTTGGAAACGCCGGGGTATCATCAGTACTGGAACTATGCCAATAAAAAAGGATATTCCGGTACCGCTATTTTTTCAAAGGTAGAACCGTTAAGCGTAGCCTATGGAATGGGGATCGAAGAGCATGACCAAGAGGGCAGGGTAATCACTCTGGAATTTTCCCAGTATTATGTAGTTACGGTATATACGCCAAATTCAAAGCAGGAGCTTTTAAGACTGGACTATCGGATGGAATGGGAGGATGCTTTTCTGACTTATCTGAAAGATTTGGAAGAAAAGAAGCCGGTTATTTTCTGCGGTGATTTAAACGTTGCCCACACGGAAATCGACCTGAAAAACCCCAAGACCAATCGGAGAAATGCCGGATTTACCGATGAAGAAAGAGAAAAATTTACCAGGCTTTTGGGGGCGGGATTTATCGATACCTTCCGGTACTTTTATCCTGATTTAAAAGATACATATTCCTGGTGGTCTTATCGTTTCCGCGCCAGAGAAAAGAATGCCGGATGGAGAATTGATTATTTTTGTACTTCGAAGGAACTGGAGAACCGACTGGAAGAAGCCCGGATTTACTGCGAAGTTATGGGGTCTGATCATTGTCCGGTGGGACTTATTTTGAAGGAAAGTTAATTTGTCGAAAAAGAGGACAATTACACAAAAAGTAGGACTATTTTACCAAAAATAAAAAAATGAAGATTTTATATTGCAATTGGATATACAATAAAGTATAATCAAAAACAGTTTCAAGAGCCATGAAATAATATGGCGAGAACTTTTGACCGCTCCCTTGGGAGCTAAGGCCAGACGGACAGCCGGGTCAACTGCCGATTGCAGCTTAAGCTGCATTATTGATTGCGTTAGGAGCGCAAATTTTATAAGTTGGTTACTTTATAACCAGACGTGTACCAGATACACACTTGTGAAACGGTCAATAAGAGTAGTAAAAGTGTTCTTGCTATATAGACTCTGAATCTAACATGTGAATAAATAAAACAGGCAAAGGTGTGCTTTTGTCTGTCAATAAATAAAACACCAATATTAGTATGACTATTTCAAAGAGATGTATGCGGTATGCCACCGTATGCATCTTTTTTTTTGCAAGCCAGCTGGTAAAAAATGGAACAAACATGTTTATGAATGAAGTGTACATTCTGTTTCAAAATCAACACACAGAAAGGATTGGAAAGAATAAAAATATCAGGGGGTAGGAGAGGATGAAGAAAATTAAGAAGTTAAATCAAAATAATGCACCTGTTTATGAAGCGTTGGAAAAAGTCAGAAGTTCTTCTATGATACCATTTGATGTTCCTGGGCATAAGAGGGGAAAAGGGAACCAGGAGCTTGCGGACTTTTTGGGAGAAAGGTGCTTAAGTGTGGATGTAAATTCCATGAAGGCCCTTGACAATCTTTGTCACCCCACATCGGTGATTCGAGAAGGAGAGCAGTTAGCGGCACAGGCCTTTGGTGCAAAGTCGTCATTTTTTATGGTAAACGGAACCACCTCAGCCATTCAGGCCATGGTGATGTCAGCTGTAAAGAAGGGCGATAAAATCATTCTTCCACGAAACGTCCATAAGAGTGTTATGAATGCTTTGGTTTTGTGTGGAGGTATTCCGGTATATATCAATCCTAAGATTGAAAAAACATTGGGAATTGCTCTGGGGATGTCGGTGGATGCTGTAAAAAGAGCAATTGCTGAAAATCCGGATGCTAAGGCAGTATTGGTTAACAACCCAACCTATTATGGCATTTGTTCCAATTTAAAAGAAATAACAAAAGTTGCTCATAAGCAAAATATGCTGGTTTTAGTAGACGAGGCTCATGGTGCTCACTTTTACTTCGGAGAAAATCTCCCGATTTCTGCTATGGCTGCGGGAGCCGATATGTCAGCTGTCAGCATGCATAAATCAGGAGGCTCTCTTACGCAAAGCTCCTTTTTGCTTTGCGGAAGGAACATAAATCCTGATTATGTGAGACAGGTAATTAATCTAACCCAGACTACCAGTGGCTCCTACCTCCTCATATCCAGTCTGGACATTGCCCGAAAGAATCTGGCTTTAAACGGTAAAGAGATATTTAAGCGGGTATCTGACTTCGCCCAGGCAGCGAGGGAAAGAATCAATGCCATAGATGGATATTATGCTTACGCAAGAGAACTACAAAATGGTGATTCTGTGTATGACTTTGATGTCACCAAACTGGTCATTCATACCCTTGATACTGGTTTAGGCGGCATGGAAGTGTATGATTTGTTAAGAGATGACTATAACATTCAGACGGAGTTCGGGGACTTTGGGAACCTTCTGGCCTATATATCGGTGGGAGACAACTGGCAAAATATTGAGCACCTAATCATTGCATTAAAGGACATTCAGATGCGTGGTGGTGCACAGATGAGCGGCCAGAGCAATGGAAAACGATACATTGGCAAGAGTAAAGCTAATTTGTATGTGGGTGATTTGAAGCAAAGGGAAGAAAAAAGTGGAACTGAAAGATTATCTGGGATGGGGCCGAAAGAGAAGTCAAAATATATTCCAAAATATGTGGACCCGCAGGTAATACTTTCTCCTCAGGAGGCCTTTTACGCAGAAAAAGTGAACGTAGAGTTAAAGGATAGTGAGGACCGGATTTCATCAGAATTTGTTATGTGCTATCCTCCCGGAATTCCTATTTTATCTCCGGGAGAGCGGATTTCCAAAGGAATTATTGACTATATTTCTTATGCCAGAAAAATGGGGTGTTTCCTTATGGGGACGGAGGATATGGAGGTCAATCGAATTAATGTATGTAAAGGAGATGCAATGCGATGTGGAATCAAAATATACAATCCTTTATCGGTTGTGATAAAGAATACCGAGAAGCTGGGATAGTGTTATTCGGAGCACCTTTTGACGGAACTACTTCATTTCGCCCCGGCACCCGGTTTGGCAGCTCGGCCATCCGAAATGAATCCTTTGGGCTGGAAACGTATTCCCCCTATCAAGACAAAGATTTATGTGAAATTGCTGTATTTGATGGTGGTGACTTGGAGCTGCCTTTTGGCAATACCAAACGGGTATTAGAAGAAATTGAGCATTCTGCCGATGGGATTTTAAAAGACGGAAAGATTCCCTTTATGCTGGGTGGAGAGCATCTGATTTCATTAGGCACATTCAGAAGTATTTACAAACAATATCCAGAGGTAGAAGTCATTCATTTTGATGCCCATACGGACCTGCGGGAGGACTACTTAGGAGAGTCCTTATCCCATGCCTGTGTTATGCGGCGAATCTGGGAAATAATCGGGGACGGAAAAATCCATCAGTTCGGAATCCGCAGCGGAGAAAAGGCGGAATTTGCGTTTGGAAAGGAACACACTTGTCTGCACAATTTTAATTTAAACGGGCTGGAAGAAACGATTGAAAAATTAAAAGGAAAGCCGGTGTATTTCAGTCTGGATATGGATATTCTGGATCCATCCATCTTCCCTGGAACTGGGACACCAGAGGCAGGAGGACTTACTTTCCACGAGCTGTTGGAGGGAATATTAAAAATGAAAGAGCTAAGACTGGTGGGCTGCGATGTGAATGAACTGTCACCCGTATATGACCCGAGTGGAGTATCAACGGCTGTGGCATGTAAAATAGTGAGAGAATTATTATTGATAGCAGGAACGAAATAAATATTTTGCCATAGAAAGACTTGAATCAAAGAGTTTTAACTAAGAGGGTTTTAAGTTTAGCAGTGAAAGACTAGAAGATAAGAGCGTTTTAACTTTAATAGAAAGACTTAATATAAGAGAGTCTTAAAAACAAAAAGAGATAGGGAGGAAATGAGAAATGGGAAAAGTATTAATCATCGGATGTGGTGGAGTAGCCAGTGTGGCTATTCAAAAATGTTGTCAAAACAGTGAGGTATTTGAAGAAATCATAATTGCCAGCCGAACCAAAAGCAAATGTGATGCTTTAAAGGAAAAACTGGACGGAGGGAAGACCATAATTCATACAGCGCAGGTAGATGCGGATAAGGTGGAAGAACTCATTGCCTTAATCAATCAATATAAACCTGAAGTTGTTCTTAATCTGGCTCTGCCTTATCAGGACCTTACCATCATGGATGCCTGTCTTGCTACCAAGACCCATTATGTGGATACAGCCAATTATGAGCCATTGGATACGGCAAAATTCGAATACAAATGGCAATGGGCTTATCGGGAAAAATTTGAAGAGGCTGGAATTACTGCTTTGTTGGGAAGTGGTTTTGACCCAGGTGTTACGGGCGTGTTTGCCGCTTATGCCCAAAAACACTATTTTGACGAAATCCACTATCTGGATATCTTAGATGCAAATGCAGGAGACCATGGGTATCCATTTGCCACTAACTTTAATCCGGAAATTAATATCCGCGAAGTGACTGCTAAAGGAAGCTACTGGGAAAATGGAGAATGGGTGGAAACAGAGCCGATGGAAATCAAACGGGTTTATGATTTCCCTCAGATCGGTGAGAAGGATATGTATCTTCTCCATCATGAAGAGCTGGAAAGCTTAGGGCTTAATTTAAATGGAATCAAGCGGATTCGCTTCTTTATGACCTTTGGTCAGAGTTATTTAACTCATTTAAGATGTTTGGAGAACGTGGGAATGACTTCAATTGAGCCAATTGAATATAATGGCATGGAGATTGTACCACTTCAGTTTTTAAAAGCAGTTCTTCCAGACCCGGCAAGCCTTGGACCAAGGACCAAAGGGAAAACGAATATCGGCTGTATTTTCCAGGGAGTAAAAGATGGGGAGGAGCGGACATACCATGTTTATAATGTCTGTGATCATCAGGAATGCTATAAAGAAGTGGGTAGCCAGGCTATTTCCTACACAACGGGGGTTCCAGCGATGATTGGGGCTATGTTGGTGATGAATGGGAAGTGGCAGAAGCCAGGGGTTTATAATGTGGAAGAGTTTGATCCAGACCCATTTATGGAGGCACTGAATAAGTGGGGACTTCCTTGGGTTGAGGACTTTAAGCCAAACTTGGTGGAGTAAATTTAAAAACTTAATGATATTTTGGAACATTGACAAATTAATTTTGATAGTATTTTTTCAAGTTCAGGTACATTTTGTTCCATATACAGAGAAATGGCATTTAGTTAAAGACACATATGCAGTTGATGCTTATGTATGCAAGGACTGCGGAATGTATATAAATTAAGACTAAAGCATCCAGAAGAACTATAAATAATACAAATGTGAACTACCACCTTACCAAGAAAGGTTGGTAGTTTCTTATATCAACTTAAGTTAGGAAAATGCTAAGGCAAGAAGGAATGGAGACAATAAAAAGCCCCGGTGGTGAACCGGGGCAAATGGATTAGCGACATCCGAATAAACTGCAAAGATATTTAAATACATCGGAACAGCTATTGAAATTATTACACATAGTTTCGTCCTCCTTATTTGTTTTTGTATTAGCTAAGTACAAATGTATTGTAACAATTTTGTAATATTTAAGCAATAGGAGATAATTGGAAACGTTTTTTATTGCGGATGGCGAAAGGAGTAATATGGAGGGAAATATACACTTTGATGTGAATAAATTAGCTACACCTTATTATATAGTTGATGAAAGACTTCTGCTTCAAAATTTGGAAATTCTAAAGAAACTGGAAGAAGAGGCTGGATGCAAAATCCTTCTTGCACAGAAGGCATTTTCGATGTTTTCTCTATATCCACTGGTGGGAGAATATCTGAGCGGGACTACGGCCAGCGGTTTGTTTGAGGCAAGGCTTGGGATGGAGGAAATGGGGAAGGAAAATCATGTTTTTTCCACTGCTTATAGAGAAGAAGAGTTTGATGAAATTTTGGAAATCTGTGACCATATCATTTTTAATTCCTTTTCTCAGTGGGAAAAGTATCGAGAAAAGGCTATGAAAAGTCAGAAGCAGTTTGGGCTTCGGATAAATCCAGAGTGTTCTACTCAGAGTCATGGGATTTATGATCCATGTAGTATTGGCTCCCGGTTGGGAGTGACGAAGAAGAATTTCCGAGAGGATATGCTGAAGGGTATCAATGGATTACATTTTCATACTTTATGTGAGCAGAATAGCGATGATTTGATAGAAACGCTGAAAGCTGTGGAGGAAACGTTTGGCGAATATCTTCATCAGCTGGAATGGGTAAATTTTGGCGGGGGACATCATATTACCAGAGCAGATTATGATGCGAAAGCTTTGGTGGAGGCTATTATCCGATTTCGAGAAACTTATAACGTAGAGGTTTATCTTGAGCCGGGAGAGGCCGTTGCTCTGAATACCGGATATCTTGTGACACAGGTGTTGGATATTGTCGAGAATGAGATTAAGAATGCGATTTTGGATACTTCAGCGGCCTGTCATATGCCAGATGTTTTAGAAGCTCCTTATCGACCGGGGGTGATGAATGGTTATCATTCAGGTGAAAAGGAATATACCTATCGACTGGGAGGCCCAACTTGTCTGGCGGGAGATGTGATTGGAGATTATTCTTTTGAGAAGGAATTAAAAATTGGGGACAAGCTGGTATTTTGTGATATGGCGATTTATTCCATGGTGAAGAATAATACTTTTAATGGGATGAATCTGCCGTCGATTGGACGAATTGATCAGGAGGGGAAAATTCATCTGGTGAAACAGTTTGGATATGAAGATTTTAAGGGTAGGTTATCTTAGAAACAATCTGTCATCATTGTAATCTCTTTATTAATTTGTGGAAACTTAAGCAGATTTGTGGAAACTTAAGCAGGAGTGAACTTGACAATTTGAGCATGGTGTAATAAAATGGGTATCAGCAAAATAAACCAAAAGCAAAGAAGAGGATTAGTAAGAATCACAACGCTTTCAGAGAGTTGTCGCATGGTGCGAGACAACAGTGGAGGATTCCCAACTCACCTTAGAGCTCCTTGGATGAAATGAAAGCAGAACATGTATTTATGTGATGGATGTTAATTCTATGACCATGAATACAGTCAACCTCGTTTTGGTGTGCTTTTAGTAGTAGTTTAAGGCGGGATTTCCCGTTACAGAATCAATGAGTGCGTAAGATACTTTCTTACGAAATAGAGTGGTACCGCGGATTATTTGACTCTCCGCCTCTATGGACCTTTGTTCGTAGTAGGCGAAGAGTCTTTTTGTTTAATAGGAAAGTATCTCCTATGTAATTGAGTCAAAGGTGAACATGAATTGTAAGAAATATATAGCTGCATCATGTAGCAGAATTGGAGGAATTAAATTATGGCAACACCTTATAATCATAAGGAAGTAGAAAAAAAATGGCGTGCAAATTGGGAGAAGAATCCGGTGAACGTAAATGACGGTAAAAAGCCAAAATATTATTGTCTGGACATGTTCCCATATCCATCAGGAAATGGACTTCATGTAGGGCATTGGAGAGGTTATGTAATCAGTGACGTGTGGAGTCGCTATAAAATGCTGAAGGGTTTTTATCTCATTCATCCAATGGGCTGGGATGCGTTTGGTCTGCCGGCAGAAAACTATGCGATTAAGATGGGAGTTCACCCAGCAAAATCAACAGCTGAGAACGTGTCTAATATCAAACGTCAGATTGGCGAAATTGCCGCTATCTATGACTGGGATATGGAAGTAAATACTACCGATCCAAACTTCTACAAATGGACCCAGTGGATTTTTGTAAAAATGTTTAAAGAAGGCCTTGCTTACGAAAAAGAAATGCCAATTAACTGGTGTCCTTCCTGTAAGACCGGACTTGCCAATGAAGAAGTCGTAAATGGTAAATGCGAACGCTGTGGTGAGGATGTAACCAAGAAAAACTTAAAACAGTGGATGTTACGGATTACCAAATATGCAGATCGTTTGTTAGATGATCTTGAAAAATTAGATTGGCCAGAAAAAGTAATTAAAATGCAGTCCGATTGGATTGGAAAATCTTATGGTGCAGAGATTGACTTTAAGGTAGATGGAAGAGAAGATGCCATCACCGTATATACCACCAGACCAGATACTCTTTATGGAGCCACCTTTATGGTTCTGGCACCGGAGCATGACCTTGCTTCCAAGCTTGCAACGGCTGAAACAAAAGAGGCAGTGGATAAGTATATCTTTGATGCTTCCATGAAATCCAATGTTGACCGTCTCCAGGACAAAGAAAAGACAGGCGTATTTACCGGAAGCTATGCAATTAATCCATTAAATGGTGAGAAAACTCCAATCTGGATATCCGATTATGTACTGGCTGATTACGGTACTGGAGCGATTATGTGTGTACCAGCCCATGATGATCGTGACTTTGAGTTTGCAACGAAATTTAATATTCCAATCGTTCAGGTTATTGCCAAAGACGGTGTAGCCATTGAAAATATGACGGTCGCTTACACAGAAGCTGCCGGAACCATGATTAATTCCGGTGAGTGGAATGGCATGGAGTCAGCCGTGCTGAAAAAAGAAGCCCCTGCCATGATGGAAGCCCGTGGATTAGGAAAGAAAACTACCAACTATAAGCTTCGTGACTGGGTATTTTCCAGACAGCGTTATTGGGGTGAGCCGATTCCGATTGTTCATTGCCCAAAATGTGGTTGTGTGCCAGTTCCGGAGAATGAATTACCATTATTATTACCAGAGGTAGAATCTTATCAGCCAACTGGTACAGGCGAATCACCACTTGCAGATATTGATGAGTGGGTAAATACCACCTGTCCGGAATGTGGAGCTCCATCCAAGCGAGAAACCAATACCATGCCTCAATGGGCAGGATCCTCCTGGTATTTCTTGCGTTATGTGGACAGTCATAACAATAATGAGCTGGTAAGCAAAGAAGCTGCTGAGAAATTCCTGCCAGTAGATATGTATATCGGTGGAGTGGAGCATGCGGTACTTCACTTATTATATTCCAGATTTTATACCAAGTTTTTATATGACATTGGCGTTGTAAACTTTGAAGAGCCATTTACCAAACTTTTTAACCAGGGAATGATTACTGGTAAAAACGGGATTAAGATGAGTAAATCCAAAGGAAATGTAGTCTCACCAGATGATTTGGTAAGAGATTATGGATGTGATTCCTTAAGACTTTACGAACTCTTTGTAGGACCACCGGAGCTTGATTCGGAATGGGATGATAGAGGGATTGACGGTGTATATCGCTTCCTCAGCCGTTTCTGGAATCTGGCACAGGACAGCGCAGTGGCCAATGTGGCGGCAACCAAGGAAATGATTAAATTCCGTAATAAAATGATTCATGACATAACTTACCGTCTGGAAAGCTTCAGCTTAAATACAGTAGTCAGTGGATTTATGGAATACAATAACAAGTTCATCGAAATTGCCAAAAAAGAAGGCGGTGTAGATAAAGAAACCTTAAGCACTGCAGTTATCTTATTGGCTCCATTTGTACCACATCTGGCAGCAGAGCTTTGGGAAGTATTAGGTCATACCACTCCAATTTTTGAACAATCCTGGCCGATGTGCGATGAAGAGGCTATGAAGGATGATGAAATTGAGATTGCGATTCAGGTGAATGGTAAGACAAAATTAACGATACTGGTAGCGGCAGATGCGTCAAAAGAGACTGTTTTAGAGGCGTCAAAGGCAGCACTGGGCGATAAGCTGGCTGGAACAATCGTAAAGGAAATTTATGTTCCGGGGCGTATTGTAAATATTGTTGTAAAATAAAAATTTAAATTTTAAAACCAGATAAGAGCACAAAACCTGGGGCAGCCGCTTCATAACGGATTTTCAGTTATAGAGCGGCTGCCTACTCTATGTGCATAGAAATGGGTTAGAGAAGCTTTGTTGGTTGATTCGGTTTTATTTCAGATACTTCTCCCCGTATCCATAATGCTCCACTACATAATCAATATCCTTATCACCGCGACCACTTAAGTTCACAAGAATAGATCCCTGTTTCATTTCCTGAGCCTTTTTAATTGCATAAGCCACTGCATGAGAGCTTTCAATAGCCGGAATAATACCTTCCAGACGTGACAGCAGGAAAAAGGCCTCCATTGCCTCATCATCACTGATGGTCTCATATTGTACGCGATTTAAGTCTCGAAGGAAAGCATGCTCTGGTCCGGTGGAAGGGTAATCCAGTCCGCTGGCGATAGAATATACAGGAGCGGGTTCGCCCTTATCATCCTTTAGCATAATACTTTCAAATCCATGCATAACGCCCTTTTCTCCATAGGTCATAGAAGCAGCATGATCGCCCAAATTACTTCCTCGGCCAAGAGGCTCAATACCCACGATATCAACCGGTTCTTCTAAGAATGGAATGAACATACCTGCAGAGTTACTTCCGCCACCGACACAGGCGCAAACAACGTCTGGCAATAACCCAGTCATTTCTTTGAATTGGTCTTTGGCTTCATATCCGATGACAGCCTGGAAATCTCTTACCATTAATGGGAAAGGGTGAGGGCCTACCGCAGAGCCGATGCAATAGATGGAATCTTTGTAGTTTTTTGCATAGGAATCAAATGCGGAGTCAACAGCTTCCTTTAAGGTCTTTAAACCATGGGTAACCGGAACAACCGTTGCACCTAAAATCTTCATTCTGGTTACATTAGGAGCCTGTTTGGCAATGTCCACTTCGCCCATATGCACTTCGCATTCTAAGCCGAAGAAAGCAGCAGCAGTCGCTAAAGCAACACCATGCTGTCCAGCACCGGTTTCCGCGATTAATCGTTTTTTACCCATGAATTTTGCTAATAAGCCTTCGCCCATACAATGATTTAATTTATGAGCACCAGTATGATTTAAATCTTCTCTTTTTAAATAAATCTGACAACCGCCATATTTGGCGGATAACCGTTCACAGTGATAAACGGGGGTAGGTCTGCCCTGGAATTCCTTGCGGATTCTTCTTAGCTCATTGATAAACTGGGAAGAATGGCAGATGGTCTGGTAAGCCTCCGTGATCTCTTCAAAAGCAGGAACCAGCTCGTCCGGTAAATAAGTTCCACCGTATTCGCCAAAACGGCCGTTAACGTCGGGATAATTTCGTAAATATGTTTTATAGTCCATTATAAAATGCCTCCTTGGTCATAGAATCTCTTTCCTCTTGCATTACTGTAATATAGTATAGCAAGAGAATGGAAGGTTTACAATATTTATTCTTCAATTTTAAGTAATTAATCTGGATGTACACGGTACAATTTGTAAACGCGCATATTCAGATATGTGTCATGCATGATGATACTCCTTTGCTTTCGGGTTTTCGACACTTGTAAATTGAATATTAGGTATTAGACGAGTCAGAAACAGCTTAAACAAAGGCTTTTCTGATTATTTTATTGTCAAGTTTAATCTTTTTTATGTTGTACGGTGTTGTATCTATTGCATTTTATTACCATTTGTGCTATACTGACTATAGTTGGAGGCAGTTCAGATGAAATTAAACTATGATCGAAAATCAAAGGATCCTACCTA
>JAVBLX010000220.1:0-23526 GCA_031553075.1 Acetivibrio sp. | reverse complement strand
TCGTAAAAAAGCAACCTCAAAAACCATTCTTTGCAGATGCCAGATAGTCCTTGATCTGGATGAAGCACATGGAAAAGTTCTAACACATGAACAGAGCGCCAAATCCAATGGTGTTTGCATGGCTACTGTCACAAATACGGTTGCCAAATATGCAAGTGGTGGTATCGATGCTGTTACCGAGTTTAAAAGGAACATAAACTCGGACAATGCACGCCGTAAAGTTGATGGCCGGACAGAGGCACGTCTGATTGAATTAGCTTGTGGCCCGGTTCCGGAAGGACATTCGCGCTGGACAATCCGTTTGCTGGAAGAAAAATCAAGGATTGTTCTTGATACGCCAATCAGCAGGGAGGCGATCCGCCATGCCTTAAAAAAACAAACTTAGACCTCACAAAACCGAATACTGGTGTATCCCCAAAAGGGAAGACCCGGAGTTCATAGCGTGTATGGAAGATATCCTCGATGTATATGAGCTTCCTTATGACGAAAAGCGTCCTGTTGTATGCATGGATGAAAAACCATACCAGCTTTTAGTTGAAGTCAGGAAACCATTGCCAATAATTCCGTGTAGTAATCAAAAAACCGACTCAGAATATGTGCGTAATGGAACTGTGAACATATTTGCTTTTGTTGAACCCCTGGGAGGGACACACCATGTAAGCGTACGCGAACACCGCACTTCTTTGGATTGGGCTGAGGAAATTAAATATTTAGTTGATGTGATGTACCCAAATGTTGAAAAAATCATACTCGTAATGGATAATCATAAAATTATCATTGCTATTCCCCTTTTATTGATTCATCCTGGCCGACCCTCTTATTCATATTCCTTCTTAAAACTTCAACTGCAATTATAAATGCCCATGCTATCATGATCATAGCAGTCCTTTGAAAGATATCAATTCCTCCCCAATAATATGTAGTTGAACATAAACAGCATATTAAAGAGAACATATAACAAAAACAAAAGAAATTTGCCCAAACTTTTTTTTCTATCTTTTTTTCTTTTTTCTCTAATTTGCTATTTGTTTTTTCCCTTTTTGGTAACATAATCCAGATATTTCTAATATAAAGATATATAAGAACAATATACATAATAATTGAGCTAACAAATCGCACTGCATTAATCATATATTTTTCCCTTCCCCCTAAGATACTTTTGTTAAAACAACTCTTATTATACCTTTTTAATAAGAGTTGCTTTAAACAAAAATTTATTTACTTAATCCTTTAAACTTCCTGCGACTCCGACAAATGCAATTGCTGCTCCAAGTGGTCCACCTACTAAATAGGCTCCTCCAACTACCAGTGCTGCTCCAACATAGCACATTGCGCACCCACCATCTATTTCTAATAATTCTTTATTATCCATTCCTTCAAATTGCATACTTAATCTCCTTTGCTTTTTATTATTAGTGGCATGCACTTGCAACTGCCATAATTCCACCACCAAGTGCTCCCATACTCGTTCCCACCGCAATTGCTGCTGAAACCCCGCTTACTGCAACCATTCCAACTCCAATTGCTGGCGCAGCAGCAATTGCAACTATTCCTATAAATGCAATAGTTACTGGCTGAAGTCCTCCATCTACTTCCATTAACTCTTCACTACTCATGTTATAAAATCCGTTTCTTAAAGTCATTTCCATTATAACTTCCTCCAATTTTTTATTTATATTAAACAAGCTACCACTCGCGCGACAAGTAACTTGGTGCTTGATAATACCACTCTTATGTATCTCACAATCTATCTCTTATCCTATCGTTATTCCATCAGGAATTACGATACCTGCTGGCTCCACAATCTCGCATACTGTCCACCCACTTCCAACAACTCTTCATGGTTTCCTTTCTCCAGCACCCGTCCATGTTCCATCACATAAATCCGGTCACATCTTCGAATGGTGCTCAATCTATGGGCAATAATAATCGTTGTCATATGGCTGCTGTACTGCTCAATTGTCTGCTCAATTGCTTTCTCTGTAATCGAATCCAAATTACTGGTAGCCTCATCCAAAATCAAAATATCTGGCTTTTTCAAAATCGCCCTAGCAATTGCCAAACGTTGTCTCTGTCCACCAGATAAATTAGAGCCATTTTCCTCTAACCTTGTTTCATATCTCAATGATAATTCATTAATGAACTCATGTGCTTGTGCTTTTTTCGCAGCATCAATTACATCTTCCACTGTTACATCATCCAACCCTAAAGTCAAATTTTCCATAATGCTACCACTGAACAAAAAGGTTTCTTGTGGAATATATGCAATTTTTTCTCTTAATGCTTCCATATTAATATCCTTAATATTGTTTCCATCAATGAGAATTTCTCCACTTTCCGCAGAATAGAGATTTAATAATAACTTGGATAAAGTAGTTTTTCCCGAACCACTTTCTCCTACTAACGCAATTCTCTCCCCCTCTCTGATATGCATACTGATTCCTTCAAAAACAGGCTTTCGTGTACCATATCGGAACGTAATATCCTTTATCTCAATATCTCCTCGAATAGACTTTGGTGACAATTTCTTATACTCGTTCTCCGTTTTTTCCGGATCCAAATCAAGTATTTCACCCAATCGTTCTGCTGCCACAATAGCAGTCTGCATCTGAGGTTGTAAATTAATTAAATTTTTCACCGGTTCTAAAAAATACGCCAGCAATGAATTAAATGTAATCAACTGTCCCATGGATAAGTTTCCTTTTATCACATGATATCCACCTACCCATAAAATCACAATGCCGCCCGTAAGCTCCACAAAACCAACCAATGAGCCTTGAAGATTGCTGACCCAGCTAAGTTTAAATACACTTCTCAACAATTGTACAAACTTCGTTTCTGTTTCAAGCTTTACTTTTCCTTCTGCATTATAAGACTTCACCGTTTGAATTCCATTTAATGACTCCACCATATAGGAGGTCAATTGAGCGTTATCTTCCATTTGCTTCTGATTTAATCTCTTATACCAGCCATTAAAGCTCATTACAATTGCAAAATAGAATACAACTACCACCATGGTAACACCAAACATGTATGAATTCTGGGTATATAGAATGATTCCTCCGGCAATTGCCATAAGTGTATCAATCATAATCGTCAAAGTAGCACCAGATATGGCGTCTCTTACTTTCGAAGCATCATTAAACCTGGAAATAATCTCGCCAACTTTTCTTGTCCCGAAAAAGTTCATAGGAAGCTTTAGTATATGTTGATAATATCCCAACAATAATGCAATATCTAACTTCTGGCTTAGGTATAGTAATAAATGGGAACGGAACGCATTCAGAATCACCTTGAACAGGTTTAATAAGATAATCCCCACAGACAGAATGTGCAATGTCTTTAGTAGTCCTGCTGACAAAATATCATCCAGCAGTATCTTAAAATAAAAGGCCCCCAATATCCCCAATAGTGTATATAATAATGATGCAACGAACACATTAATTATCAATCGTTTTTGTGGTAATAATAAGTGGAAAAACCGCTGGAACAATCCTTTGGTATCATCACGCTTTTCGAAAGAATTGTCTGGCACCAACATAATCAGTACTCCGCTCCATTTGTATTTAGGCGGGGTACTCTCATTTCCGTTTTCTCCAAAAAACTCCTCCGGTGTCATTTTCACAATACCGGAACCTGGATCTGCAATAATTACTTGCTTCTTAGTAATCTTATGAACTACTACATAATGCAACAAGTTACCTTCAACAATCACATGTGCAATACAGGGCAAGGGAAATTCCGAAAAAAATGCTTCTTTTGTTCCTTTTACACCCTTAGCACTGAAACCTAATTGTCCTGCTGCTTTTATTACCCCAAAAGCATTGGTTCCCTGCTTATCTGTACCTGCAACTTCTCTTATTTTGGTTATGGAAGTTCTAAGTCCATATTGTTTGGAAACAGTTGCCAAACAGGCGGCGCCACAATCTGTAATATCATGTTGCTTGACACAATAATATTTCTTTCGCATTTTGTTACCTCATCTTATACGCTTATCAAGGTTCATTTTAATCAAACAACTTTTCCTTTATCGAAATGCAAATATTATTTATCACTCCTGAAATTGCTGTATATACATTACCACCAACAATTTCCATATCCTCTTCACAATTCAATTCTTCAAATAATTTTTCTTTATAAAGCTCTTCTTTTGTACTCATTGTTATCCCTCCAGTGTTTTATAAATTTATATTAGCATTTTTTTTTTCATTTTCAATAGTTTCGTGCTATTCGGTAAGATTTATGTGCTAATTGGTATTTTCCAAAATAAAAACATGTAAAATATTTTTATTTTAGATTACAAAAGGGATCCTTTGCGTTATAATTGAAGTACATTAATAGTCCGTTTTGACAATGGAGGTTTTATGAATATTTCTAGCTTTTTATTCAATGCAATTTATTACTTAGTTCCTTTTTTTACACTTAATATGTATTTTGACTATTTTTTTGATGTAAAAATCCAGAATACAACCTATAAGAAAATATATATCGGAACAGTTCTATTCTGGATCGCTGTCTCCATTCTAACTCCAAGCCTTCCAGTCACTATTTCGATTTCTCTTCCTTTCATATTTGTGGCATTCGTATATTCCAATACTATTTTTAATAAAATTATACATTTTGTTCTTTTTAATCTCTTATTATACATTCCTTTTGGCATAGTATACTTTGTCTTTACTTTTATATTGGATCAAAAATTATTAATTGAAAATTCTTCCTATCAAGACCTTAAAACTATTATGTGTTGTTTAATTAGTTTTATTTTCATTAGCATTATGTTTAATAATAAGAAAATCAAAAAAAAGAATTTAAATAACCCCTACCAGGCACAGCTATATGGTTCCTTACTATTAATTGTATTTTCTCTTTTATTATTAGTTTGCACCTATGTCTCTGACATTTTTCACTTTTCTGTTGAAGTAGCGATATATATATCCTATTTTGTAAATATTATTCTAACCCTCATACTACTATCGCTATTTAATAATATTATTATTTATCTTCAGGACAGTGCTAATAAACAGGTTTTATTAAAGGAATATGAAACAAAACTTTCCTATTATACCAATGTATCCGACAACCTCAAACAGCTCCAATCTTTACGACATGATTTCAAAAATCACCTCAACCACATCAACGGTCAAATTGCAAATGGGGAAACGCAAAAAGCATTGGATTATATTTCCTCTATTGCAGCAATAGCAAATAAATCAGACGAGTTAGTTACTTCACCAAACAAAACTGTTTCTGCTATCTTAAACACAAAAAAAATCGAAATGGATAATCTTATCATTACATTTGATTATTCATTCGACTTTCCTGAAATATATAAATTGACTGATATGGAGTTAATCATTATCCTGGGCAACATCCTGGATAATGCTATTCGTGCTGCCGCAGAAGCCGAACGAAGCAATCGGTATATCACTTTATCTATCACCCAATCAAGTTCATTCTTAAGTATTGTTTGTATTAATTCCATGGTTACAAAACCAGTCAAAAAAAACGGAAGGCTTATCACAACAAAAAAGATTGCACACAATCATGGTATGGGACTAGGTAATGTAATGGATATCGTAGAACGTCACACTGGTGAAGTTCATCATTCTTATACCGAAAATGTTTTTACCATTGAAATCGTTGTCCCAAATTATATTTAATGAATCCTTCGTACACCTTTCATAAATCGTTCATGTAACTCTTTATAGTACTTTCTGCTTAAAGGTATGTCAACATGAGAGCCAAAACAGATTTTGGTTTTCTCCACATTTTTTATCATTTCAAAATTAACCAGATATCCCTGATGACAAAAGGTGAATTTACTTTGGTCTAATTTTTTATATAATTCAGATAAGCTTTCATAACAGGAATACTCACCATCCACTGTATAAATACGAGCTTTGTTTCTTTCCTTCTCAATATATATAATCCGATCCGTTTCAATTCTGGTTTCCTCATACTGGGTCTTAATACGCAGATAACGCTTTTCTGCTTCTTTTTGCTCCATAAAATAATCGGCCATCATAATCGATTTCTTCATAACTTTTTTTAGTTCAACATAATTCACCGGCTTTTTAAAATATCCAGCAGCACCTACACTATATGAATTAAATGCATATTTATCATAACTGGTTGCGAAGATGATAGCAACCCCTTCATCCTCTTTTCGGATTTCCACTGCCGTTTCTACTCCATTTATCCCTGTCATTTCAACATCTAAAATAATAATTTCAAACGGCTTCTCTCTATTCTTTATTCCCTCAAGAAGTTCTTCACCCGAACTATATTCACTGATATTAAGCCTGTTTCCACTTTCACTTTCATATGCTGCAAACATCTTAATAAGCTCTTCCCGGCAATAGACTTCATCATCACATATTGCTATATCATATAAATACATAAGGCACCCCACTGATTATTTATCAAAATTTTAACTTATTTTTTTCCTTTTTTCAAGACCAGCGTGCTATTTGGTACATTTTCAGTGCTATTTAGTAACCCCGATGTTTCTATAAACGCTTAGAAACATCGGGATTTTCAATACTTTCATTCAGCTATTAACTTTCCATATACAGATTCATTCCAACCATCACCTTGAACAAATCTCCATCCACCTCAATCTTAAAACTACCTTTCTGCAAATCCATCAAACTGTTTGCAATACTAAGACCCAAACCACTTCCCTCAGAATTTCTGGCTTCATCCCCGCGTTTAAAGCGTTCCATCAATTCATCTGCAGGAATATTAAGTTCATTCGCAGATATATTTTTGATAATCAAATTCACCTGCGTTTCTCCTATTTCCACATCAAGATATACACGGCTACCGGATAACGCATACTTTACTACATTCGATAACAGATTATCAATCACTCGCCAGGTCAATCGGTATAGTAATAATAGTTGATGCCCTTGATTTTTTTCTTGATAATACTGCCCATAAGACCCTCCAAATTAGAATATACGTTAATCATATTATAACATATATGAGCGTAAACATCAAAACGTAGGTGTAGCGGGCTACACTGAGGCTTTTTCATTCGTGCTCTCGGGAAATCAGACCAGCGAATGGTCTAGTTATTTAGAAGATGGTGCACTAGACAGAATCTTCCAATATAGGTCCATCAACTGCTTTTTTCTACAGACCTTCCTCGACTCGTGTCCGGGTTCCATTCCCTTCCGGTTGTCACCTAACTCCCAAGAGAGTTATAAATAGCCAAAATAAAAACGGCAGTTTTGACTCTATTCCATCAAAACCACCGCTTACCTCTTTTATTCTTAGAAAAACTCATTTACTTCTTTCTTCTCTTTACCAAAATCACCGGCACCGATATAGCAACCAGCACCGCTGAAAGTACCATTGATACCGGAACTCCCGTATTCCAAAATAGCAATTGATCGGTTCGCATACCCTCCATCCAGAATCGCCCGATTCCATATCCCGTCAGGTATAAAAGGATGATTTCACCATTAAATTTCTTATGTTTGGAATAAATCAGCAATATCATCAGCAGCAAAAAATTCCAAATTGATTCATATAAAAACATGGGATGAACCAATATTGTCCCATTCACTACGTGGGGTTCCATGATTAATGCAGAGGATAATGACATGTGGCTCTTAGCCACGTTCCATGGAAGCTGCATTGCCAGAAAGTGGTTCCCAGCATAACCACCAAAGGCTTCGGCATTGAAAAAATTCCCCCAGCGTCCTACTGCCTGCCCAGCTATAAGACCCAAAACTCCTGTGTCTGCTAATAAACCAAAGCTTATTTTCTTAATTTTGGAATACACAAAGGCACAAAGTATGGCACCTATGATTCCACCATATATGGCTAAGCCACCACTTCGGGTATTGAATATCTGAAGGGGTGCATATCGATACATATCCCAGTTGAAAACAACATAGAAAATACGAGCACAGATTACTGAAATTGGAATGGCTATCAGGGCAAAATCCAAATATAAGTCGGGGTTTTGTCCGGTTCTTCTGGCCTGCCACTCAGCTACCAGGTATCCCAGTATCATTCCAAGGGCAATCACCAGTCCATAAAATGCAATTCGAAAACCAAAAACATAAAAACCGGATGGTACATTTTCAAACACAAGACCCAATCCGGGGAACTCTATGGTCACTCCTGTCATGTTTTTTAGGCTCCTATCTGTGCGCTTTGGCACATATTAAATCACTTTATACATTAAAACGGAAAAGAATTACATCACCATCTTTTACCACATATTCTTTCCCTTCTATGCCCACCAGACCTTTTTCCTTGGCAGCTGACAGACTCTTGCAGTTCAGCAAATCCTGATAGTTTACTATTTCGGCACGAATAAAACCCCGTTCAAAATCGGAGTGAATTTTTCCTGCCGCCTGTGGTGCTTTGGTACCAAGGGTAATGGTCCATGCACGGGTTTCGTCTTCTCCTGAAGTCAGATAACTGATCAAACCTAACAGGCTATAGCTTGCTTTAACTAATTTTTCCAAGCCTGATTCTTTTAGTCCTAAGTCTTCCAGGAACATGGATTTTTCCTCATCATCCAATTCTGCGATCTCCTGCTCAATCTGAGCGCAGATTACAAATACCTCACATGCTTCATTTTTTGCATATTCTCTTACTTCTGCTACATAATCGTTATTTGCTCCATCATCTGCCAAATCATCTTCTGAAACATTAGCAGCATATATTACTGGTTTGCCGGTAAGAAGATTATAGCTCGTCAACCATCCCGCTTCTTCATCATCCTCTGTTTCAAAAACCTTCGCCAGCTTTCCATCTTCCAGATGAGCCTTTACTCTTTCCAATAAGTCTAACTCTTTCGCCAAAGTCTTATCATTTCTGGCACCTTTGGACGTTTTGGCTATCCTTCTTTCCAAAATTTCAATATCAGAAAAAATCAATTCCAAATTAATGGTTTCAATATCACGAAGAGGGTCCACACTACCATCAACATGAACTACATTCGTATCTTCAAAACAACGTACCACATGAACAATCGCGTCTACTTCCCGAATATTAGAGAGAAACTGATTTCCAAGACCTTCTCCTTTGGAAGCTCCCTTAACCAGTCCTGCTATATCAACAAATTCAATCACCGCAGGAGTTACCTTTTTGGATTGATACAAATCTCCCAAAAGCTTCAATCTCTCATCTGGTACCGTTACAATTCCCACGTTGGGATCAATCGTACAAAACGGATAATTTGCAGATTCCGCTCCCGCCTTAGTTAATGAATTAAACAACGTACTCTTTCCTACATTTGGTAATCCTACAATTCCTAACTTCATTCTTCTTTCCAAACCTTTCGTATTTTACTTTTTATTATTTTCTCATTTTCTACTCTTTCAATTTGAGCTTACAGTCCTTACCTTTATGTTTTTCATGATTCAAGTGTAAAAAGTCCAAATCTTCCGACATATTCGGCTGAGCTGGCTTTTGACACTTGAATCATTTCTCACAAACCTAATCCCTAGCTTCAATCACAACAAAAACTCCTTGTGAAAACGCAACCTTCCCAACATCCATCAAAACCTCATTACTAACACCCAAACTACTACCACACTCAAAATCCACAAATTCCGTATTATATTTAAATCCCGTAAGCGTAACCCCCTTCACCGTCCCATCCAAAGGAATCAGTGAAAAGTAGTTCCCATATACTTGATTTTTTTCCACACTAAACGTCTTGTTCTGCAAATAAACCTTATTATTTCTGTCCAAAATATAAGCCTTTATTTCCCTTAACAAAGGCACCATCAACAAATGAATATTAGCAAGCAAATGATCAATCCGACTTCCTGTTCCCCCAAGAACGACAATTTCCTCAGCGCCTTTTTCTACCGCAAGGGTTATGGCAATCTGAGTATCTGTTTCATCTTTTTCTGGCTTAAACGCTAAAATACAGGTTTCTATTTTCTGTTCTGTGACCGCCTGGCGATAATGCTCCAGAAGCTCACCAGGAACCGTGTCAAAATCCCCAACCAGATAATGTATTGGCAGCTTTAACCGGTCTGCCAGTACAAGTGCTCCATCCACACATATAATAGTGATATCCTTCTGCTTTTCCAGATATGCACTTACAAATTCTTCATCCAGATTACCACCTGTTAAAATAACATACTTGTTCAAACTATTCTCCTTTTTGTCGTAATATCTGCGCTCGCTGTATGCCGACTAAATATCTTCCCAAATTGCGATCTACCCGAACAAAAGAACAACCATAAAACTCCGTATATTTAGTGTCTCTCTTCACAGTATGTCTCACAACCGTAGCCTTAAAATACATTACGCCAAAAGGAGTATAAAGAGGAAAACCAATGGAATCTCCTACCTGCAGTATGCTATTTGTAAAAATTCCAACTCCGCTTTCACTTAAATCCTTAATATATCCTTCAAACTCTTCTACCTTTACTGTCCCAACTTCATTTCCATAATCATCAACTTCTATCTTTTCCCCAGCTATTTTTTCCTTAGGATTATTATTATTTTCGACAAAACGATATAATATGGTTTCTTCCGCAATATCAACCCGGAACGAATTTCGCCGGTTAAATATCTTTCCATCTTCATTGCTGGTAAAAGCATGTACCTTGGCTCCCTCATATATTTCAATGGTTGGTTTGACTTTGAACCATTGCCACATATAAGCTCCTTCATGATAGACAAGCTCCACGACATCCGTATCCAAAAAACGGAAACTCCTGCCTCCTGAAGCAATGAGTGAAATGCACACTTTCCCTTTATCAGTACCTTCCACTTTACTCCCCAAACGATAACGATATCCCTCTCTTATAACATATACTTCAATCCCCCGGCCGACCTTAAGATCTTCCAAGCGCATTCCGAAAAACCTCCTTAAATAGAGCTACATTTCTTTTTTTATTTCCTTGAAAAACAGAGGTTCCTGCCACCAGGACATTTGCCCCTGCATCCATAATGCTTCTTGCATTTTCCAGATTAATACCTCCATCAACCTGAATATCCATATCCGGATACCCCTTTTGATTAAGCATCTCCCGCAGTTCCCGAATTTTTTCCAACGACTGGGGCAAAAAGCTTTGTCCGCCAAAGCCCGGGTTTACTGTCATTAACAAAATCATATCCACATCTCCCAGGACATATTCCAGTACACCAAGAGGTGTTGCCGGATTTAATGACACGCCGGCACGGACTCCCTTTGCATTGATGGCCTGTAAGGTACGACTAAGATGCTTACAAGCTTCTGCATGAACGGTAATGCCGTCTGCACCGGCCGCTACAAAATCATCAATGTATCGTGCCGGCTCCTCAATCATCAAATGGACATCAAAAAATGCATTGGTCGTTTTGCGAAGGGAAGCAACTACCGGCATTCCAAGTGAAATGCTGGGCACATACATGCCATCCATTACGTCAATATGGATGTAATCGGCTCCCGCTTCCACAATCTCTTTTACCTCTTCACCCAGCCGGGAAAAATCTGCCGCCAGTATAGATGGTGCTATTTTGTACATAGGACTCCTGTCTGCGCAGATTGTGCGCTTAATATTTCTTCTTTCCTGTTAGTTCTTCATACATCAAACGATAATTTTCATATCGGATCGGGCTTATTTTCCCTTCTAAAAGCCCTTCCTTTACACCACAATCCGGTTCATTCAGGTGAACGCAGCCACCAAACCGGCAAAATTCTTCAAATTCTGTAAATTCCGGAAAATAACTTTTTAATTCTTTTTCCTCAATATCTTCCAAATACAGAGAACTAAATCCCGGTGTATCCATAATATAGGTCTGCCCCTCCACACAAAACAATTCGGAATGTCTGGTTGTATGCTTTCCTCTTTGAATCTTTTCACTGATTGCCCCGGTTTCCATATTTGCATGAGGAGTAAGACAATTAATCAGAGTCGACTTTCCAACTCCGGAGGGTCCCGCAAGAACCGTAGTCTTATCCCTTAATAATTCCCCAATACCCTCCACACCCTGTTCTTCCAGAGCACTGGTAAGCACTACCCGGTACTTACTTTTTGTGTAGGTTTCAAATAACATTGAAATTTCTTTTTCCGTTACCATATCCATCTTGTTGAAGCATACAATGGTATTAACCTGCTGCTTTTCCATGGTAATCAGAAAACGGTCTAAAAGATTTAAATTAGGTTCTGGTCTTGCTGCCGCAAATATGACCAATGCCTGATCTATATTGGAAACAGCCGGACGAATCAGTTGATTCTTCCGGTTGAATATTTCCACAATATTACCTTTTTTTTCGCTTTCATCCAAAATCTGGATTTCTACATTATCGCCAACCAAAGGCTTGATTTTTTCATTTCGAAAAATACCTTTGGCCTTACATTCATATACCCCGTCCTGGGGTATATGAACGTAATAAAAACCGGCAATTCCTTTAATTATCTTTCCTTTCATTACTGTTTTACCTTTGTAAAGGAAACAGAATAAGTGGAGCCAAATTTAACATCGTCAATGTACAGCGAAATTTCTCCCACTGACTCACTCTTTCCTTCAATGGATACAGGCAATGGGAAGCTGAAGTAATCTACGTACTGTGTTGTTACGACAAAACTCTTTCCATCCTGTAACAAAACAATTTTTAAGGTTCCTTCTTCATCTTCATATTCAAACGGATTATCACTGACCGTAAAATCTGCCACATACTTATAAGACGCTTCTGGTCCCAGACTTACAACAAAGTTAATGGTAGTTCCTTTTTCCACCTGGGTTCCCGCACTGTGGCTCTGGGAAATAATATTTCCCTCTTTCACGTTACTGTCATACTCATATTTAGAAACATTTCCCATCAGACCTAATTCGATCAGTTTGGCTTTGGCTGTTTCTTCCGTATATCCATCTTTTGTCAAATCCGGAACCGTTACGGTTTGAATCTCTTTCCCTTTACTGGTAATAATCTTTACATAGGTGTCTCGCTCTACCGTTGTATTCGCCGCTGGCTCAGTACGGATTACCTTCCCCTCTTCAATGGTGTCGCTATATTCACTTTCCGGGGTGGATACCATAAGTCCTGCTTGCGTAAGGGCAATTTGAGCATCGGATAAAGTGTAATTATGTGTTTCCGGTACAACAACTGATACCTCTGCCGGTCCTGTACTTACATAAAGATCTACTTTATCACCGGTCTGAAGGACTTCTCCCTGTGCCGGATTCTGTTGTGCTACAACACCCTCAGGATAAAACTCCGAGGCTTCTTCGATTACATTTGGGACAAGTCCTGCCTCCGTAATCTTTCCTTCGGCAATCTCTTTGGTTTCGCCAACGTATTTATCCACAGTAATGCCTTCGATTTCCGGTGTTGGAGACTCTTCAACAACTGGGGATGGAGATGGGGATGGAGAGCTTTCCAAATCCCCTCCGGTTCCCATATTAAATGCTTTTACAATAAGGACAATAATTACAATTACCAAAATAACGGCTGCTACACTTCCGCCAATAATCGCAATTTTTTCCAATTTTGGATCCAGTTCCTGCTCTTTCTCTTCTTCGAAAGCTTCGGTGGTTTCCATCACTGGCTTCTCATCGGTTGTCTTAACTGGATAAGAAGTGTGCTTCACAGCCTGTCGGATCGTGTTAACTTCATCCTCCGATAAATTGATGGTTGGTGAATCATCGACCAGACTTGGAACCAACTGAACAAAATCTCCTGCTGGTTCGGAAATGGAGCGCTTTAAATCTTCAATTAAGGAGGTTACCGCCAGGTAACGACGTTCTGGTTTCTTCTGCATACATTTTTGGACAATCTTATCCAGGCTGGCTGAAACAGATGGATTCAAAGTACGTATGGAAGCTGCCTCATCCTGAATGTGGGATAATGCCACTGCTACGGTATTGTCACCACTAAAAGGCACCTGCCCAGTAAGCATTTCATACATGGTGACACCAAGAGAATAAATATCACTCTTTTCGTCGCTATATCCACCTCTTGCCTGTTCCGGTGATATGTAATGAACGGAGCCCATCGCATTGGATGTAATGGTATTGGAAGTGGCTGCCTTGGCAATACCAAAATCGGTGACCTTTACCTTTCCTTCTTTGGAAATAATAATGTTCTGAGGTTTGATGTCCCGGTGAATAATATGGCTTGCATGTGCTGCTTCCAACCCTAACGCAATCTGAATGGCAATCCCTGTGGCCTCTTTTATTTCCAGTGTCCCTTTTCGTTCAATGAAGTTCTTAAGGGTAATTCCCTGTACCAGCTCCATTACAATGTAATAGAGTCCATCGTCTTCACCAACATCATAGACATTTACAATATTGGGATGTGATAAGCCCGCTACTGACTGTGCCTCACCTCGAAACTTGTCAACGAACTTCTTGTCTTCACTATATTCCTGTTTTAAGATTTTAATGGCAACCAACCGATTGAGACGATGACATTTTGCTTTATAAACATCTGCCATACCGCCTGTCCCGATTTTATCCAAGATTTCATATCTGTCACCAATAAACATACCCGGTTTTACCATCCTTCAACTCTCCTTTAAATGGTTATTAAAATAATTGAGATATTATCTCTTCCTCCGCAAGCATTGGCCTTTTCCACCAGCTTTTTGCCTGCTGTACCGATTTTTTCATATCTTCGGAGTATATACATGATATCATCATCATCCATCATATTACTGAGTCCATCGGAGCAGAGTAATATCACATCCCCTGGCCTTACATCTACTTCAAAGTAATCCGCCGTTACTTCCTCCGTCGTCCCCAACGCTCTGGTAATAATGTTCTTGTTTGGGTGAATACGGGCTTCTTTCCGCCCCAGTTCGCCAGTTCGAATCATTTCCTCTACCAGCGAATGATCCTCGGTTATCTGTCGGATTTCTTTTTCATTTATAACGTAGAGCCTGGAATCTCCTATATTGGCAACATACATGGTGTTATCCATAATGACGGAACAAACAAAAGTCGTTCCCATGCCTTCTAAATCTTTATTATTTTGTGCTTCCTTTAAAATTTGCTCATTTGCCCGGTTAATCGCCTGTTCCAGGATACTGATTGGGGTCTTCCGATCACTGTTCTTTATACTGTCCACTACATAGTCTACGCAAGTTTTGGAAGCATAATCGCCTGCCTTATGTCCACCCATTCCGTCTGCAACAACAAACAAATTAGGGAAACTTCCAACCGGTTCTTCGGAACAAAAAATATAATCCTGGTTCATCGTACGTTTCACACCAGTATCTGTCATCGAAAAACATTCCATGAAATTCCCTCCTTTTCTAATTTGTATTGTCTATATAACTCTTTCGTAATTGTCCACAGGCAGCATCAATATCACTACCCATTTCTCTTCTAATAGTAACATTTATTCTATATTTTTCAAGTATTTTTTTAAATTTCTCTATATTTGAAATGTCCGAATGCCTGTAATTTCGCTCTTTTATAGGATTTACCGGAATCAGGTTTACATGACAATTAAGTCCCTTTAAACGCTTTGCCAGTTGGATGGCTTCCTCCTCCCGATCATTCACACCTTTACAAAGGCTGTATTCAAAGGTAAGACGTCGTCCCGTTTCTTTATAATAGTGATGGCAAGCTTCTAAGATTTCCTCGACGGAGTAGGAATTTGCTACTGGCATGAGAGTCTTGCGAAGACTGTCATTGGGTGCATGAAGGGAAATTGCTAAGGTTATCTGCAATTTTTCTCTGGCCAGATCATAAATTTTGGGCACCAGACCGCAGGTAGAAACCGTAATATTTCTCTGACTGATATTCAGACCGTTTTCATCGGTAATCAGTTTCAGAAACTGAATTAGATTTTCATAATTATCAAACGGCTCACCCGTTCCCATCACTACCACATTAGATACCCGTTCACCAGAAATTTTCTGTATCTCATAAATCTGGGAAAGCATTTCGGAAGGCTCCAGATTCCGTTCCAACCCACCCAGCGTAGAGGCACAAAAGTTGCAGCCCATGCGACACCCTACCTGAGAAGAAATGCATACACTATTACCATGCTTATATTTCATCAGAACACTTTCAATGACTTTTCCATCATTGAGTGCAAATAAGAACTTACTGGTTCCATCCAGCTTAGAAGTCTGTACCTCTACCATTTTGGTATTTTTCAGTTCAAAAGTCTGTTCCAGTCGCTCTCTTAAATCTTTACTTAAATTGGTCATTTCCCCAAAAGAATCTACGCCTCTTTTATGAAGCCACTCATAAAGCTGCCTGCTGCGAAATTCTTTTTCTCCCAACTCTTTCAAAGCTTCTTTTAATTGAATAAAATCCAGGGATTTTATATCTTTCTTGTTCACTTTCATTTGCTCCCATCTTCCTACTGCTTGATAAACTTTGCCATGAAAAAGCCATCTGTTTGGTGGATTCCAGGTAATAGTTGCAAATATCCCTTTTCCGTGGTATCTCCTTCCAACCGCTCAGGAAGCTTGTCGTCAAGACTTACCATACGGAATGGAAAGTTTTCTTGAAACCACAATGCGTTATCCAGGTTTTCATAGGAATTAATCGTGCACGTGCTGTATATCAAAGTCCCTCCAGGTTTTACATATTGGGATACGATTGTCAATATTTCTCTCTGGATATTGGCAAGTGCCTTGATATCCACTTCTTTGGTTTTATACTTAATATCACCCTTTTTGTGCATGACACCAATTCCGGAACAGGGAAGGTCAGCAAAAAGTACATCTGCGACTCCCACGCTTTTCTCATCAAATTCCAAGGCATCCATACACTGAGGCTCCACATTAGAGAGTCCCAGGCGTTTTCTGTTTTCTTCAATTAATTCTACCTTTTGCCAGGTCAAATCTCGGGCTAATACTTGCCCTGTCCCATTTAAAAGCTCTCCGGCATGCGTACTTTTTCCACCTGGTGCAGCACAAACATCCAAGACCATGTCACCCTCCTTGATTCCTGCGACCTGGGCAATAAGCATGGAGCTTTCATCCTGCACCTGGAAGAGCCCTTCCTCAAAAGCAGAAAGTTCGCCTAAATAATTGTAATGATGAATGGACAATGCATATGGAAGATAACTTCCCTGGTCCACCATCACCTTCTCCTCCTCCAGCCGGGAAATCAGCTGTTCCACACTTCCTTTGGTCAAATTACAGCGAATGGTAGTCTTCTTTTCTTTGAAAAACGCTGCCAGAATACCTTCCACCACTTGGGCAGAATATTCTTCCAGCCACATTTTAATAATCCACTCCGGCATGGAATACTTGACCTTTAAATGCTCCACCAGGTTTTTCTCTTTATTCGGATAGGAAATTTCCTCCTTCTGGCGGCTGATATTCCGCAGGATTCCATTTACGAATCCCTTCAGATTGGTAAAGCCCTTTTTTCCTGCCAGCTTTACACTTTCATTGCAGGCCGCCGAATCTGGAACCTGATCCATATATAAAATCTGATAGGTTCCCATCCGAAGCAGATTTCGAATCACTGGTTTCATTTTCTTTGTCTTCACTTTGGAAAAACAGTCAATGACATAATCCAGTTCAATGACCCGCTCTATAACACCCTCACTTAAACGGGTCATAAAGCTTCTGTCCTGTTTTTCCAGATACTGGTATTTGGCAAGTGTATTGTGAATCACCACATTACTGTAGCCTCCATTTTCCAGTACCTCCATAAGTATTGTAAGGACCAGTTCTCTAGTCACGATCTCTTCCTCCAAACAGCAGGAGCAAACGCAGAAGCTGTAAAATTGATGCAGCGGCGGCGGCTACATAGGTAAGGGCTGCTGCTCCCAGAACCTTTCTGGCTCCTCCCATCTCATCTTCATATAAAATCCCCGTTTCTGACAACACCTTAAGCGCTCTGCTGGACGCATTAAATTCTACCGGAAGAGTAACCAGCTGAAACAGTACGGCAACGGTAAATAATAAAATCCCTGCCTGTACCAGTATACTTCCTCCACCGCTGATAAAAAAGCCAATCAGAATAAGAGGCCAGCTGATGGTCGCACCAATATTGGCAGCTGGCACTAACGCACTTCGAATCCCCAGTGGCGCGTATCCTTTTGCATGCTGAACAGCGTGTCCGCATTCATGAGCTGCCACACCTATCGCTGCCACAGAATTGCTTCCATACACACTTTCTGATAGACGAAGCACTTTGTTCTTCGGATCATAGTGGTCGGTAAGATTTCCTCGTACCAGTTCAATTCTAACATCATAAATTCCGGCGGAATGCAAAACTCGCTCTGCCGTCTGAGCTCCTGTATAGCCACTTTTCCCTCTTACCTGAGAGTATTTTCCATAAGTAGATTTTACTCCGGCAGAGGCAATTAACGATAAAACCACACCAATTAAAATCAAAATATAAGTTGGATCAAAATAATAATACATAGGCATAACACATACCTCCTATCAAGATAAAACGGTTCCCTGTTCCACAGTGTACCCCCGTAAAAAAGCATCTACAGACATACGCTTTTTTCCTTCCAGCTGAAGCTCTTTCACAATTAAAGCTCCCATACCGGTTTGAATTACGATTGCATCCTTTGTGACTTCGATAATTTCCCCTGGTGTTCCTGATTTAGTGCCCCTATTCATATCGGCATCCTGGCTTTTTATTGATTTTTGATTCAGGTTCACTTCGGCATCCCAGATTTTTAGTGTCTTCCCATCCAGACTGGTAAATGCACTTGGCCAGGGATTAAGTCCCCGAATCAATCGTTCGATTTCCACCGCTGGTCTGGTAAAATCAATTTTTCCAAAGCTCTTATCCAGCATTTTCACATAGGTAGCTTGACTGTCGTCCTGCTTAATGGGCGTGAGACTGCCTTCTTCAGCCAGTTTTAGGGTGTCCATTATCAGTTCTCCGCCCATCCGAGAAAGCTTGTCAAACAAACTTCCGCCAGTCTCTTTTTTATCCAAAAGTATTTCTTTTTGCAGCAGCATATCTCCTGTATCGATCCCAACATCCATCAGCATGGTTGTCAGACCACTTTTTTCTTCGCCTTCAATGACGGCCCATTGTACCGGTGCTGCTCCCCGATACTTAGGCAGCAGTGACGCATGTATATTAATGCAGCCATACTTTGGAAGCTCCAGAAATGCTTTGGGCAGGATCTGTCCAAAAGCAATTACAACTCCCACATCCGGCTCCAGTTTGCGCATTTCTTCCATAAAGTCTTCTTCCCTTACCTTGACCGGCTGATACACTGGTATCTGATATTCCAGGGCAGTCTCTTTTACAGGCGTAAACTGCATTTCCTTTCCCCTGCCTTTGGGTTTATCCGGTTGTGTCACCACACCGATTACCTGGTGCTCACTGTCTATCAGGGCTTTTAATGTTGGTACGGAAAAATCAGGGGTTCCCATAAATAAAATTCGCATTCGCTTATTCTTCCTCTTCTTCCTCGTCTGGTTTTACGTCCACTAGCTCACCTTCTACAAGGTCAACATAAAGTTTTCCTTCCAGATGGTCCAATTCGTGACACAAGGCTCTGGCCAGAAGATCTTCCCCTTCTACGAAAATCTCTTCCATATTCTCATTAAGCGCTCTAACCTTTGCATATTGAGGTCTGGTTACAACACCACTTTTTCCCAATACACTTAAGCAGCCTTCCCCGCCAGTTTGTTCCCCCCTGGTTTCCACCAGCTCCGGATTAATCAGAATAATCGGCTGATCACCTTCCGGGGAAATATCAATTGTCACAATTCTTCTCAAAATCCCAATCTGCGGTGCGGCAAGTCCAACACCATAGGCATCATACATCGTCTCCAGCATGTCTTCAATCAGAATCCGGGTTTTCTCATTCATTTCCTTCACTGGCTTCGCTGTCTTTAATAGAATGGAATCACCAATTTGCCGTATATTTCTTAGTGCCATCTTCTTTTCCTCCTCATTTATAACGGTTCATCTTTATAACAGTTCATAATATAAGCTTCATCCTAATAACTGTTCATCGGATCAAAATCAAACTGAACCGATACCTTTTTCATATGCTCCGAATATTGTATATAATCTTCCAATGCATTTTTCATATTTCGTAAGACTTCTTCCTCTCTGGCCTTCATATAAAGAACCATTCGATAAATATCATTTGCCTTGGCCAAAGATGCCTTCGCCGGACCAATGATTTTGAGTCCTTCTATATTTTTTCCCAGTTCTCCCAAAACACTACCTAAAAGCATCGCAGCCGCCTCCACCTTTTTCTCTTCCGGAGAAGTCATAAGGACTGCTACCATATGTCCTGTTGGCGGATATTCCAGCATACTGCGATAAAGAATTTCCTGTTCATAGAAATTGAGGTAATCATGCCCTGCTGCCATCTGAACACTGTAATGATCCGGGTTGTAGGTTTGAATCACAACCTCGCCTGGCTTTTCCCCTCTTCCTGCTCTCCCCGCCGCTTGGGCAAGAAGGTCAAAGGTACGCTCTGCTGCCCGATAATCTCCCGCATAAAGAGATAAATCTGCCGCCAGGATGCCCACTAAGGTTACATCCTTAAAATCATGTCCTTTAACAATCATCTGGGTACCAATCAGGATATCCGCTTCATGATTGGCAAAGGTCGATAATATCTTTTCATGTCCTTCTTTTCCGCCGGTGGTATCCAGATCCATCCTCAAAACACGTGCCGTGGGAAATTCCCGCTTCACAAGCTCTTCAATCTTCTGCGTACCGGTTCCAAAGGCTGCAATATAGGGAGAACCGCAAGATGGACAAAGCTTAGGCATTCCTTCCTCATACCCACAATAATGACAAACTAAATTGCCACGGTTGTGAGAGGTCAGGGAAATATCGCAATGAGGACATTTTATCACATGACCACAGCTTCTACAAGAAACAAATCCTGCATACCCTCTGCGATTGATAAATAAAATCGTTTGCTCTTTCTTTTCTATGCGGTCTGCTATTTGCTCATATAGTCGCCGGCTTAGGATGGATTTGTTTTTCGCTTTCAATTCCTCCCTCAGGTCAATGATTTCCGTTTTGGGAAGTTTTCCCTCCCCTGCACGGGAATAGAGGGAAAACAATTGGTATTCGCCCTGCCTGGCTTTATAAAAGCTCTCGATGGTTGGTGTTGCTGAGCCTAGTACAACACTGGCATCCGAAAGTCTGGCTCGCTCAATCGCAGTTTCTCTGGCATGGTACTTGGGCACATTTTCACTTTTGTAGCTGCCTTCATGCTCTTCATCTATAATTATAAGCCCTAATTTTGAAAACGGTGTGAACAAAGCCGAGCGAGGACCAATCATAATATCAATTTCTCCATTTTTCGCTCTGGTATACTGGTCATACCGTTCTCCCTGGGACATTCTGGAATTCAAAATGGATATCCGGTCACCAAATCGCTTATAAAACCGCATCACCGTCTGATAGGTCAGGGCAATTTCCGGAATCAGCATAATAACCTGCCTTCCTTCCTTTAAGACCCCTTCAATAATCTCCATATAGACTTCGGTCTTACCACTTCCAGTAATACCATGAACCAGATAAGTCTTTCGTATTCCCTGATGATAATCCGTAAGAACTCCATTAACCGCTTCCATCTGCTCCAGATTAAGAACCATTCTTTGTCTTTCCCTGGCATGTTCCACGATCGGGTTTCGGTACACGATTTCAGAAGTAATGGTAATAACTCCCATCTTTTCCAGACCGGTTATGGTGGTAGATGCAATATTAAGCTTGGTTTTCAAAAGACTTTCATCAATTTCCGGGACGTCAAGAAGCTCCTCCAAAAGCCGTACTCGCCCACGATTATTTTTCTGGACAAACTCCTGAAGATAGTCTGTTGCCTCTTCCCTTGAAACAGCCAGCTTCACATAACGTTTTGCTTTGTTTTTAATTAATTTTTTCACAGGAATAACCGTTTTTAAGGCATCATTCATGGTAGAGCCATAATGCTCTTTTATCCAATACGCCAGATGAATGAGCTGAGATTCAATGATTACTTCATTTTGAATCACCTCATCCAGTTCCTTCATTCTGGTTACATCCCATTTGGGTTCTCCCGAAAGCCCAACAATGTATCCTTTTATCTGCCGGTTTCCCTTCCCAAAGGGAATCAGAACCCTTGCGCCAATGACTGCAGATTCCGCTTGTTCTTCTTTTACTATATACTGGTATGTCTTATCCAGGTCTTCATGAGAAATGTCTACAATCACATCTGCAAATATCATCTATATCATTCCTTTTATAATTTCTTCCGTATGCATTCCTCTGGAACCCTTTACCAGAATTCCGTCGCCGCTTTTAAGCTCCTGCTTAAGAAATGCTGCTGCTTCTTCATTGGTTTTGAAATGCATCACTTTAATCGTAGTATCGCAGCTTAAGACACCCTCACCAATAAAACGGGAATCGTTCCCCACGGTTATCAGCATATCAACAGCTGCCTGGTTATTTTTAATCTTTCCAATGTATTCGCCAACTTCATAGTGATAATCAGAAGAATTCTCACCCAGCTCCAGAACATCAGCCAGCACCGCAATCCTTCTTGTTCTCCCTTCCGTATGAAGCAATACCTGTATTCCGCTCTTCATAGAGTCCGGACTGGCATTGTAGGTATCATCAATTAAGATTATTCCATCTTTTTCAATAATCTGACCTCTGCCGGAAATCGGCTCATAATTCCTTAAGCCTTCTTTGGCAACTGAAAGTGGAATTCCATACTGAGAGGCAACGCCCAATGCTGCTAATGCGTTTCCTACGTTGTGAAGACCCAACACGGACAGGGTTATTTCTTCCGCTTTTCCATCTCCTTCAAACAGGAAGTTGGTTTTTCCGGCCTCACTTATAATCTTCGTTCCCTTTAAATCAAACTTCATATTACATATAGCCTTTTCTGAATCTGCATCTTCTAAATCTGCATCTTCTAACGGTATGCCATAATATATAAATTTTGTTTGCTTTAAGGCTTCCCGCGTTTCTTCTGTTACATCTAAGTCATCCTTTTGTCCGATTTCCTTCAGCAGACAGTCCTCTCCATTAAGATAAAGGATTCCTCCCTGCGTCTCCAAAAATCCGTTGATAATGTTTAATTTTTCCTTGCGGATGTTTTCCTGGCTTCCCAATTGACCAATGTGGGAAACACCGATATTCGTCATAATAACCGCTTCTGGTCTGGCCACTTTAGCAAGTCGGCTCATTTCTCCTTCCTCGCTCATACCCATTTCAATTACGGCAATTTCCGTAGTTTTGTCAATCTCAAACATCATAAGAGGAAGACCGACCTGGCTATTCATGTTACCAATCGTTTTAAGTACCTTATATCTGGTTGCAAGGGCGGCTGCCACCATTTCCTTCGTGGTGGTCTTTCCAACACTACCCGTAATCCCAATCAAAGGAATTGAAAAGAGACGGCGATAATACGCAGCAAAGTCCTGCAAAGCCGTTAGAGTATCCTCTACCTGTATGTATGCTTTCCCTGGAATAAAATCCATCTTCTCCGCTTTTCTTGAGGTAAAGGCAGCAATTCCTCCCAGCATTAAAGCTCCGGCAATAAAGTCATGGGCATCGACTCTTTCGCCAATAATGGGAACAAAAAGTCCGCCTTCTTTCACTGACCGGGAATCTGTACTGACTGAGGTAACCCTGTCGTCTTCTTCTCCC
>JAVBLX010000129.1:0-3293 GCA_031553075.1 Acetivibrio sp. | reverse complement strand
ACAGACGATTGGAAAGCGTAATTCCGTGACCATTGATGGACATTATCTGAAACAGAGAGAGGCATTAAATACCGCATTGCCTATTGGGGTCAGACAAGTGGAGACCATGCGTTCCATGCTCACCCAGTCCCTTGCTGTATTGATGCCTTTTAATGTGCAGGAACTTAACGATTCAAATGGTAATTATTATGGGATCAATCAGGTATCCAAGAATATAAACATTGGAAATCGTAAGAAGCTGATCAATGGAAATGGGTTTGTATTTGGAGTTCCGGGTTCTGGTAAATCATTCTTTTGTAAGATGGAAATGGGCAATGTATTTCTTGGAAGTAAAGATGAGATTATCGTAATCGACCCGATGAACGAGTATTTTGACATTGCCTATCGGTACAATGGTGCGGTGGTCAATATGAGCACTTATACGGATAATTATGTGAATCCGATGGATATGGATGTCTGGAGCCTTGACTTAAATGACAGTAAGGGAATGATTCGGGAAAAAGGCGAATTTATGCTGGGACTTTGTGAACAGTGTATGGGAGAAGGTCTAAATTCACGTCAAAAGTCAATCATTGACCGCTGTGTGCGAAAGCTCTATATGGATATTGCGAAAGCAAAGGAAAAGTACATTCCGGTCATGTCAGACTTTTATGAGATACTGATGAATCAGCCGGAAGTTGAGGCGAAAGACATTGCCTTGTCCTTAGAACTTTTTGTAAATGGTTCCTTAAATATCTTCAATCATCAGACCAATGTTGACGTGGATAATCGGTTTACGGTCTATGGCATTAGAGATTTAGGAGCGGAGCTGTCACCAATCACCATGCTTGTTATGATGGAGAGCATACAGAATCGTATCATTGAAAATGGTAAAAGAGGGGTAGCGACCTGGCTCTATATTGATGAATTTCATGTTTTACTTAATTCCGAGTATAGTGCCAAGTATTTGCAACAGTTGTGGAAAAAGGTAAGAAAGCAAGGTGGATTATGTACTGGCATCACTCAGAACGTGGTCGATTTGTTGCAGAACTACACGGCTACCACCATGCTGGCGAACAGTGAGTTCGTGGCATTATTAAAGCAGGCAAATACGGATAGCTCACAAATGGCGGAAGTCATCGCGGTATCAGAGGCACAGCTTCGGTTTGTCACCAATACTCCAAGTGGAATGGGATTGATTAAATGTGGTAGTGTAGTCATTCCCTTTGATATTACCATTGCCAAAGATACCGACCTCTATCGTCTCTATAATACGAATATCCATGAGAAGATTGCAGAGCAGAAAGAAAGTGCGTATAATTGCTGATTACTATAATTAAGAACTAAAGGTGTTTATAATAAGAAAAAATGCCTGAAACCTGGCTTAAATAGGAAGTTCTACAAATAGTCGATTGAAAAGTCGTAATATTTCTTCTATTATTATATTAAAAATAAAGGGCGAGGTGAACAAGTTGTCAAATGCTAATTATACTGGAAATCAAATATCTTCTGCACGAAAAAGGCAAGGACTTACGCAAAAAGAATTGGCTGAAAAACTATCAGTTACCAATAAAGCTGTAAGCAAATGGGAGCGAGGGATTAATTATCCTGATATTGAACTTTTAAAACCACTATCAGAGATATTGGATATTACCGTTCTCCAGTTGCTGAGTGAAGAAGAGGTAACAGCAATGGAAGCAGTTGAAATGACTACGGAAATATCAGTTCAAGAAAAGAATACTCTGAAACGTGATTTAAAATGGCGATGGGTATTAACGATAGCTATTCTATCGTTTTTAATGAGTACACAAATTTATCTCTCTTATATTCTTGCAGAGAGTAAATTATTTGGTTTGCCGTTAGTGCTCACGACAGGTCTATTACCCATGTATGGGGGGCTTATCGGAATTGCACTATTTTCATTACGAAATATTAACAAATCATGATTATTTTAGGAATGTAGTTTTAGATGATTTCGTTACAGTGATTTTATACCTTATTAAGTATTATCTATTGAAATGCCATTGTGGAGCAAGACTTCACAGTGGCTTTTTTCATGTCTGGAGGTGACAAAAATAAACATCAAAAGAGCAAATGAAAAGCCGATGGTAATTCATAAAAAAGAAAAACCCAAGCTTCATAAGAAGCCTGCAACCCAAGCAAGAATAAAGGGCAGGAATGTTCTTACAGTTTCAAGAGGACCAAGTATTACAAGGAGCCGAATGAAACAGGGCTATGTAGGCAAGAGAAATTATCATAAAGTGCAGTTGTATCCTAATTGGAAGCCAAAAAGTCTTAAGAAATCAGATATCCAGGGAGTTACCGGAAAGGATGTTGGATTAAGAAGACAGCAGATCAAAGCGAAAAATCCCAAAGCGAAAGATCCCAAAGGCAATACTGTCAAAAGGAAACCGGAAGTAAATAAGGATAAGAAAGAAAATCAACCCTTACAGACTCCATATGTAGACCAGAAGAAAAAGAACGTTACTGACAAAAGAAAAAGCAATACTTTGAAAATAGTTGGTACAGCAGGCGCAAAGAAAGCTTTAAATGAAATGGAGGGAGGAACGGAGGTCTATGAATCCGTTCAAATTGCATCTGTTCTTACAGCTCCTTTGAGTAAAGCAGGGGAGGAAGGACGGAAGCTATACAAAACCAAAGCGGTAAGACAGGCAGCTGAAAAGCGTATCAAAAAAGTTAATACATCAAAAAAGTATGGTGGCTCTAAAGCAAAAGATGTTGCTGCAAAAGGTGTCAAAGATACCACAAAAAAAGCAGTCCAAGATACTGCCCAAAAAACAGCAAAAGATAACGCTAAAAAAACAGTGAAAGAAACGACTAAAAAAGTTGTAAAAGAAACTGCTAAAACGACAGCCAAGGTTTCTGCCCAAGCTGCGGGGACAGCGGCTGGAACGGTAACAACCGGAGCCGGTGGTGTTTTGGTCGGTGCGGCGGTTGGAGAGCGTGTCAACAGTCAGATGGATAAGTGGGATATGAAGACTACCACAAGAAATCGTATGATACAACTATTTGTAGCCAATCTTCGAAGGGAAGAAAATCAGGACAACATTGGTAAGGCATTAAAGGATATTACGCTGATGCGTATGTCGATCCTCTTAAAGAAAGTCGTTACCTACGTTGGTCTGTTCCTCGCAGGTCTGTTTGCACTGATAGCATTGGTAGCTCTGCCGATCATAGCCATAATCACCGTCATATATAGTTCCCCACTGGCGATTTTGTTTCCATCCATTTCATCCGGTGAAACCACCCAGGGAGTCTTAACTGCCTATGTTTCAGAATTCAACCGTGAAGTA
>JAVBLX010000053.1:0-5522 GCA_031553075.1 Acetivibrio sp. | reverse complement strand
TATAGTAAAAACTGGGGCGGTTCTCACCGCCTCAGACTTATAACCGTTTGACATAAAGATGAGCAGTTTCCTGACAGGGTAGCTAATCTAAATGATGTCAGAACAAGAAATCAGTAACATCAAGAGATTTAGTTCAATTTTTGCTTCGACTTGATAATATTAAAAATTATAAACAATATTATTTTGAACACGTTGAAAGATATCATAATTTATTTGATTTTAAAAATATATGGAACAAACAAGTCGGAAAATTATCTGGTGGAGAAGAGAAATTACTTTTTTTTTCTATAATCTCAAGTATGGAGAAAAAATGGTATATTTTTGATGAGCCATTTGCTTCTGTTGATAAAACGAATCGAGAGATTATAATTGAAATTATGAAAGGATTAATCGAAAAGGAAAGAAACATTATTATTACAAGTCATATGGATGAATTTCTTATTTCTTTTGAAGAAGTACATATTATTTCATTGGAAGAATGTTTGTAGCTTATTTTAATTAGAATAGAGTGATAAGGACATAATTAGACAGTAATGCCTAATTATTGTCCTTTTTTGATTGGTCATATTTGGACGAAGTATAGCACTAATGTAGGGATTTTAGCAATGCCTTACGATAAATTTCTTTCGCAGTCTGGCGCAAAGCTGGTGTTTCCTTAGAAAGATACTCCATCATGACGCCGCTGTTTACCTCCAAAACCTGATAGTTTCCAGTTACCTTGATAATATCCACAGAAGCAAATGTGATATCAAGTGCATTAGCCGCTTTTCGTGCAAGCTGAGTAATATCGCTAATTTCACTTAGGTCGGAGATAACGTTGGAGGTGGCTCCTTGTCCAAGATTGTGCTTCCAGTGAAGGGGATAGATTTCTTCTTTTTCTAATATATGATTTAAGCTGGTGTTATTTCCTTGGGGAAGTGGGAGCATGCCACCATCTGAAAGGTATTGATTATAAAGCTCTACAAGTGTAGAAGAACCATTTCCTTTTAAATGTGGACGTATTTTGGAGTAGGCAAGCATTACTTCATGTTCCAAAATGATAATGCGATATTCTTCATCAATCGGCAGGTACGGGCTTACTGCCATGTCTCCTTTGGTAAAGATTTTATGTGCAGCATGTTCCGCTTCCAGTAGATTTGAGGCGAGAAATACCAAATCGCCACCGGTTCCATGGTTGTCCTTTAAGACAATGTTTCCATGCTTTTTCAACATATCTTCAATTGTCTTAAAGTTTCCTTTTGGATTAGCATAGTCCATAGCAAGTGGTGACATACAGCAGATATGTGGAACATTTGGTATGTTATGCAGGCTCAAGACATCACTGGTGGTACTTTTGTCGGAACAGATAGATTGAGCCACAGCCGAGTTTAGGCCAAACTGATATCCATATATATATGCTTCTTTCTCATCAAATTTAAAATAGAAGGCCCATGAATCTGACAAGGGTATACATTCGATGCCTTCTTCTTCGCAGATTTCTCTGATTATAACCGCAAAGTTTGAAGTATAGTTTCCCATAATTTTATTTCTTCCTTTCCTTTCATTCGCTTCAAAGTATACATGAACCAAATGAAAAACTCAATAAAAGAAATAAAATGTCTTTCAACCAAAGACGTTTCATGGTACAATACCAAGAGAAATACTCGATTTATACGCCCGTCGAAGCGGGCAGATGGGAGCTTAAAGATGAAAACAGATATTCAAATTGCCCAGGAAGCAAAGATGAACCATATCAGAGAAGTGGCGGCACTTCTTAATATTGAGGAAGAAGATCTGGATTTTTATGGAAAATACAAAGCAAAATTTGCCGACACCTTATGGGACAAAGTAAAAGACAATAAAGATGGAAAACTTATTTTAGTTACTGCCATCAATCCGACTCCGGCAGGAGAAGGAAAGACCACGACCAGTGTTGGTTTGGGTCAGGCATTTGGAAAAATGGGGAAAAGGGCAGTGATTGCTTTAAGAGAGCCATCCCTAGGACCATGTTTTGGTGTAAAAGGTGGAGCCGCTGGCGGCGGATATGCCCAGGTAGTGCCAATGGAGGATTTGAACCTGCATTTCACAGGGGATTTTCATGCCATTACTTCCGCTAATAATTTACTGGCGGCAATGCTGGATAACCATATCCAACAGGGGAATGCACTGGATATTGATACCAAACAGGTCGTATGGAAACGCTGCGAGGACATGAATGACCGGGCCCTTCGTAATATCATTGTTGGAATGGGACGGAAGATGGATGGCGTGGTAAGAGAAGACCACTTTATTATTACCGTTGCGTCAGAAATTATGGCAATTCTTTGTCTTGCTGATAACATGAGCGATTTAAAAGCACGATTAGGAAGGATTGTTGCAGCATACAATCGTAAGGGAGAACCAGTTACGGCAAAGGATTTAAAAGCAGTCGGTGCGATGGCAGCTTTATTAAAGGATGCCATCCGGCCAAACCTGATTCAGACCCTGGAGAATACACCAGCAATTATTCACGGTGGACCATTTGCTAATATTGCTCATGGTTGCAACAGTGTAAGAGCAACCAAAACAGCATTAAAGCTGGCTGATTATGTGGTGACGGAAGCAGGCTTTGGAGCAGACCTTGGCGCTGAAAAATTCTTTGATATAAAATGTCGTATGGCCGGTTTAAAACCAGATGCAGTGGTTTTAGTAGCAACGGTACGTGCATTAAAATACAATGGTGGTGTGGCAAAATCCGATCTCGGACCAGAAAACCTGGAAGCCCTGAAAAAGGGTATTGTAAATCTGGAGAAACATATTGAAAACATTCATCAGTATGGCGTACCTTGTGTGGTAACCTTAAACCGTTTTGTAACCGATACTCCGGCAGAACTGGAATTTGTCAAAGAATTCTGCGAAAGCAAGGGCTGTGAGTTTGCTCTTTCCGAGGTATGGGAGCATGGTGGCGAAGGTGGTGTTGCTTTGGCCGAAAAAGTAATCGAAACGCTGGAAACAAAAGAAAGCCATTTTAAACCACTTTATGAAGATTCTCTGTCTATTAGGGAAAAGATTGAGACAGTTGCAAAGAAAATTTATGGTGCCGGAAGTATTACCATTGATGGTTGCGCGGCCAAAGCGATTAAGCGTATTGAAGAGATGGGCTTTGGTAATTTCCCTGTCTGTATGGCGAAGAATCAATATTCCCTATCCGATGATCCGACGCTGCTGGGACGTCCGGAAGGCTTTAATGTAAATATTCGCGAGGTATATGTTTCGGCAGGAGCTGGTTTTGTCGTTGCGATTACTGGAGAAATTATGACCATGCCAGGACTTCCAAAGGTTCCGGCGGCAGAAGGTATTGATGTAGATGATGAAGGTACTATAACGGGACTATTTTAGGAAAAGTTTATACGTGGGCAGTAGCACACAGATGGGAGTTTAAGTATGAAAGTATTATTGATTAATGGAAGCCCTCATAAAGAGGGCTGTACATATACTGCGTTAAAGGAAGTTGCAGATGCCCTTATGGAAGAAGGCGTTGAAGCTACTATTTATCAGCTGGGAACAGAACCGATAAAAGGTTGCCTGGGATGTGGCTGGTGTCATACCAATGGTCATAAATGTGTGACGAATGACAAAGTGAATGAAGTAATTGAAATGGCAAAGGAATACGACGGTTTTATTTTCGGCGGAGCCGTACATTATGCTTCCGCAAACAGTACAATTACTACTTTTTTGGATCGTGTTTTTTTTGCTGCCAGCGGCAATTTTCGTCATAAGCCAGGAGCTGCGGTTGTATCAGCCAGAAGGGCTGGAACCACGGCAGCGCTTGATCAGTTAAATAAATATTTTGCCATTAGTAATATGCCCATGGTGCCATCTCAATATTGGAACATGGTTCATGGCAGTACGCCGGATGAAGTTCGGCAGGATGAGGAAGGCATGCAGGTAATGCGGGTTTTGGGAAGAAATATGGCTTGGATGCTGCGTTGTATAGAAGCCGGAAAAGAAGCAGGAATCAATCCTCCTGGTCCAGAGAAACCAAGAAAGTGGACTAATTTTATTCGATAAAGCAATAAATGATTATTAGGAGCATTTCCATATGAAGTATTATTTTGCGCCCTTAGAAGGAATTACCGGATACATTTACAGAAATGCATATCATACTTTTGGGGGGAATGTGGATAAATATTTCACCCCGTTTATTTCAACGACGCAGAATATGAAACTAAAGTCGAAGGAACTAAATGATATTCTGCCGGAAAACAATCTGGGGATACCTCTGGTTCCACAAATATTAAGTAATCATGCTGATGATTTTATCAGGCTTTCCAAGCAGCTTAAGGAGTTTGGCTATCAGGAGGTTAATCTAAACCTGGGATGTCCTTCGGGAACGGTGGTTGCAAAAGGGAAGGGCTCAGGTTTCCTGGCTCAGCCGGAACGATTGGATGCATTTCTGGAAGCGGTTTTTTCAGCAGATGTGACCAAAATATCGGTGAAAACCAGAATCGGAAAAGAGAATCCGGAAGAGTTCCACCAATTAATTTCAATTTTTAATAAATATCCCTTGGAGGAATTAATCATTCATCCAAGGGTACAAAAGGATTATTATAAAAATAAGCCAAACTGGGCGACCTTTCAAGAGGCCCTGGTAAAAAGCAGATGTCCGGTCGGATATAATGGCGATATTTTTACAGTAACCGATTATGAGCGGTTTTCAAAGGAGTTTCCACAGGTAGAAAGGGTAATGCTGGGAAGAGGATTAATTGGAAATCCTGGTTTACTTAATGAAATCAAAGGGGAATCGCCAATGACCAAACAGTTGCTGAAGGAGTTTCATGATAAGGTGTCTCTAGATTATCAAGAGGTTCTTTATGGAGATAAAGCTACACTATTCAAGATGAAAGAAATTTGGTCCTATATGATAGGGATGTTTCCCCATTCGGAAAAAGTGGGGAAGAAAATTAGAAAGGCTGAAAAAGCAGGGGAGTATGAGGCGATTGTGAGAAGCTTGTTTGAAAAATGACTTTTCTGCTACTTTTGGGAGTCCTAGCGTATAATATAGCAGATTAAATTTGAGGGTATGTTTTATGAACAGGAAATTTAAACACATTTTATTCTATGGAACCATAATCAGTACCATTATGATTATGGTTTGTTTGGCGATGAAATATAATGTAGAAGATTTGAGTTTTAATAAGGAAAAAGTCAGCTATTTGCCAGCATCCTGGCTTCATGAGAAAGGTGGTCAGGAGGTTCCCATTAAGCTTCCAGCAGTACTGGATATAAAACCGGGAGAAGATTTAGTAATTAAAAACGTTCTGCCAAGAGAATTGATAAAACGTCCTTCTTTATTACTCCGTACCTCTCACCAATCCATTGTAGTTTATGTTGGGCAGAAAAGAATTTATGAGCGGGGAACGGATGAGCGGCTTTTTCAGAGTAAAGCGATTGGAAGCAACTGGAACTTAATTGAGCTTAACAGTGAAGATGCTGGGAAAGAAATAACCATTATCCTAAATTCACCTTACAAGAACTATACTGGCGGGGTTCGGGAAATCACA
>JAVBLX010000094.1:0-44188 GCA_031553075.1 Acetivibrio sp. | reverse complement strand
ATTGAAATTCAAGATGATGAATGGATAAAAAACTCAGTTCTATTTTGGGATGAGCTTAATACAATTGTGCCTGGAAGCTTAGATGCATATTACAAAACTGATATATCTAAATTGTTGTATGAAGAAGAAATTCTAAAACCGATTTTTGTTTTTGAAGAATCACAAGTTGTAAAAAATGCCTCAAATAAATTAATTAATGAATCGCCGAAAGTTATTGATTATCAAATCCCCTTTGAGGTTAGCTATAACTATGGGGACCAAGAAATTATTCACCTGCATCATGATAAATACAGTAAAGAGTTAAAACACTTTCTTAACTTTCCCAATCATTATGACTATGCTTGGACGAGTTTGCCTTATAACCTTGGTTTTAAATATATGACATATTTGGCAGATGAGATAAGTATTGAATATGGTATATCAAAATTGACAAATAATAAGTATATGTATGGACCCCACTATTGTAACATATATAATCTTAAGGTTTGTAGCAAAGAGGCTTATATGTTGAACTTGATATTTGAAAATATAAACATTGATAAAGATACTCCGACTACGGAAATTATTAAATTTAAACGAAAGCACAAAGATGAATTAGGAAGATTTAGGACAGCCATCAGCAATTTGCTATTGCCGATTGATGATTCTCTTCCTTTAGAGGCTCATAAACAAAAGATTTATGATATATACATAAATGAGTATATACCTTCACTGAAAGAATTTGAAAAGAGCTTAGACTCTTTTAATATAAAGTGGTTGAGCGAAAATGTAATGAAAATAGCAACATTATCAGTAGCTTCTACATCATTACCAGTAGTCTTAGGATTGGATACCCCAATTGCATTATTAGCTGCTGGAACTCTTTCGCTTACATGTACTGCTGCAAATATGTATGCAAAAAGGCAGGAACTTTTAACAAGTAGTCCGTTTTCATACTATATGTCGGTCAATAATCATTTTGATTTATAACAATATTTGTTGGGGGCGTTTGTAAACTTTTTTATGTTCTATATGGTAATGAAATATTTAGAAATAGCAAGGAGTAAATGTATGTATTATTTGAATTCTGCTGAAATAATAAAATTAATCGCTGATTATTTAGAAGAAATTACTTATAGTTATGCAATTATGATAGACGGTGGTTGGGGGAGTGGTAAGACATATTTTGTAAATAAAAAATTGATTCCAGAATTAGAAAAAAAAGAGAAGAAAGCAATATACATATCCTTATATGGACTCAAAGATGCAGAAGAAATTTCAAAGGAACTCTTTTCAACAATTGCTGAGAAAAGGATCGGGAAAAAATTAGCTCCAGCATTTAATACGGGTTTTAAAATGGTATCAGAAATAATTGGCAATAAAATTGGTAGTGAAACAGCAAATAATGCAAATTTAACAGACGTATTTAGTCCGTTTCTTGACTATAGTAAATATTTTTTCGTTTTTGATGATTTGGAGCGCTGTTCTATGCCAATCAATGATGTTTTAGGATATATTAATCATTTTGTTGAGCAGAATGAATCGAAAGTAGTTATTATAGCTAATCAAGAAGAAATCAATTCAGTTGAACTACAGAATAATTTAGAATGGAAGTATTTTTTGGCTATTCAAGATTCTATTAATTGGCCGACTAAAGAAGAAAAAATGAGTTTTATTATAAATGCTAATAATAATAATAAAAATAAAGCGCTGCCACTGAATCTTGAAGAATTAAGAGTAAGAAATAAATATTTATTTGATGATAATGCTCTTTATAAAAAAATAAAAGAAAAACTAGTAGGAAAAACAATATACTATCAACCAAATTTAGAGGAAATTATTCCGGTTATTTTCAACGTCCATTCATATAATAATGGAATTGAAGCTAAAGAAAATTTTTATATTAATACAATTTTAGATTCATTTAATAAAGAAAAATATGGAAATCTTCGAACGCTGCAGTTTGCCTTGCATTTCTTTTCTAAGGTAGTAATGACACTAGATAGTAACAAACAAGTTTTACATGATGATATTTATCATGAGGTGATGCAAGAAGTAATAAGATCTATCATTAAAGTATCTATTAATCATAAAAGAGGAGAACCTAACTATAAATGGAGCGAAGATTCTGAATATGGACTTATTTCAAATCAAATGTGGAATTATTATATCTCATTTAGATTTGTACACGATTTCATATATTTTTCGGAATTTAATAATGAAAGAATTCAAATGATACTCAGTAAGTATATTCGAGAGAAGCATCAAGAAGTAGCTATGTTAAATGATCCTATTAATAAACTGAGATATTATTTTGAGATGGAGGATGAAGAAATAGAAACAGAGATTAAGCGCCTATATGAAAACCTTAAATCAAATGAATATGATAGTGATTCATATCGTTTATTGATTTCATTATTATATGTGCTTAAAGGAATTGACATACAACCTGTCCCAATAAGTAAATTTATTAATATTATAAAGTCAAATATAGTTGCTGGAAAATCAATAAGGACATTTGAAGAACCATTGATTTCTGATATTTCACCTTGTTATGATGAATATGTAGTTTGTTTGAATGAATTATATAGCTTACAGGATAGTTGCACATATAATAAGACTATAAAAAGTATTAATGCAATCTTTGAACTGAAAGATGGTTGGGGGAATGCGTTTTATGAATATTACGAAGAAAATAGAAATGATATATTACAGTCAAAAGAATTCTTCTCGCAAATTGATATTGACAGATTAAGAGAGAAGATTTATGAGGCTCCTGTAAAAGAGTTAAGTGATTTTAGAAGGGGCATTAATACTATATATAGCTTTTCAAATTTGAAGGATTATTTTGAAAATGATATACATAACTTGCTGGAGTTAAAAAAGTTACTTCAAATAGGCGATTTCAAAGGAAAAAGTAAAAAAAACAATATAAATTCTCTAATTATAATAGTAAATTCTATATTAGAGAAACTTGAATATTTAGAACAAGTAGAAGAGTAAAAAAATAGAAAATTATGTGATATCAAACCCCGAAGTGGTAAGTCAATGCCGCTTCGGGGTTTTTGTGTATAAAAAGATTGTACGTAATAAACTGATACTCTAGAGATACTTTTTCGATTTTAATAGAAGCGTCAGCGAATACCCGTATTGCTGTGCAGGACGGAAAAACTTAAATCCAAAATCTCAGATTTTGGATTAAGGCAGGAATAGAGGGGTTCCACCCCTCACGGAAACAGCTTACAGGCAAAGCCTGTAACGGGGTTCCTGCATATATACTGGGGTTCATAAGGGAACCCCACTGAAAGGGGGTGATTATATTTACTAAGAACCAAAAACGTTCCATCAGTTTTCCCATTGACACACTCAAAACGCTTGATACACTGGCAGCCAAAAAGCATACCTCAACATCCGATTTAGTTCGGCAGTATGTGGACAAAGGATTGTCAGTAGAAGGTTATCGGGAAGATGTTGACTTCATTGCAGGGATTATCCGTCAGGAGCTTACTGCAATCTACAACCTGTCAGATATCAAAGCAATCGTAGAGCAACAAACGACCCGCATCGTCAAGATGCTAATGAAAACGGGAAAACTGGATGCAGCCGCCTTTTATCTTCTGATAAAGGTGCTGATGACATTTGCAGACGAAGGGAGCCAGGATCAGTTTGACCAGATGTTAAACGAAGCCATTACACTTGGGGTGGAGTATATGCAAAAGAAGGATGTACAAATAAACAGCTTCTTATATGACACCGACAACTTGCGGAAAACCGCAGAAAAATTATAAGACAAGGAGGAATTTGAAATGAAGAACTATGAACAATTTGTTACAGATACAAAGTCCAGTATCAAAGATTTTTTACCGGAATCATTTCGAGATGCGGAATTGAGAATTGATGAAGTATGTAAGAACAATGGTGTAAAGCGAGAAGCACTTGTCATAGAAAAAGCTGAGGATTTAGGAGTTCCAATATTATATTTTGACTCTTACTATCAGAATTATCAGCGAAATGACAACTTTGAGGAGACCTTAAAGGACATGGCATTTACTTATCTTAGAAATAGAAATCAGGAGGAGCTACAGCAAACGGTAGATAAGGTAAAAGATTTTGAAAAAGTAAAGGATATGTTGTCATTAAAGGTAGTCAATCGGGAAGATAATCAGGAAATGCTCTGTTTGCTGCCCCATAAGGAGGTTGATAAGACAGATCTAGCGGTAATTTTTCAAATAAAGACGCCCCAAATAGAGGATTATCTTGGCACAATTAAGGTGAATCATGAAATGCTTTCTCATTGGGATTTGGATGTGGAGACTCTTTATCAGATTACGATGCAGAATAGCCAGAGCAAAGAACCTTTTGTGATAACGGATATTGAAAACATTGTTTTTCATAAGGATGTGGAATCAGAAGAAAATAAAGTGCCCCAAATTGATGAGGATCGCCCATATATATTAAGCAATAAAGATGGGATGTTTGGAGCAGCCGTTATGCTTTATCCTAATCTGTTGGAGCAAATTGCACAGCAATGCCAGAGCAATCTTTATATCCTTCCAAGCAGTACGCATGAAGTGTTATTTTTAAGAGCGAGTGAAAAAATGGAGCCAAGGGAATTGCAGGAGATGGTCATAGAAACAAATATGACGCAAGTTCCACCGGAAATTTGGCTGTCCAATCAGGTGTACAAATATGATCATAATGAGCATGAACTTTCCCTTGCAACTTCACCGGAACAGACAAAAGAGTTGATCGAACAGTATCATAACAGGATTCAGGAGGCAGCGCTCGCTGCTGAATTGGAGGAAGAGGAATGTCTGGATCGGTGGTAGTTTTATCTGGAGGTGAAATGTTATCTCAATTTTAGTTTACAAACAGAGATTTCGAAATCCAAACTTTAAAAAGACAGCGGGAGCCAATTATGCCCACATCCGTTATATTGCGACCCGCCCAAGGGTAATGAAAAATGAAGGAATGAATCATGGTCTGTTTGGAAAGTTGTCACCTGGTACCATTACCCAGTTCGAGGATTGGAAAGAGGTCGCGAAGCTGGTATACAGCAATTCCAAGAAGCATATTACGATGTATCGGAGCGTCATTTCGTTTCAGGAAGATGTAGCCAAGGAATTATTGCTTCATGACCAGGCAAGTTGGCAAAGATACATTGAGAACCACATTTTGACCATTGCTGAAAAAAACAATATCAAACGGGAACATTTACAATGGGCCTGTGCAGTCCACCCGGAAAAATCTCATCCCCACATTCATGTGGCATTCTGGGACAATTCTTCAAGCGTAAGAAATCCATTTACTCACCCATCCATTCCCAATGCGATCCGTAAACAGATGATCAAAGATACCTTTGCTGATAAGATAAAGGAATTTGCAGAACAGAAGAATCGGGCGGTAAAGAACCTCCGAGAGATTAGTGACGAGCTGGTAGATGCGTTTGAATCGCACCTAAGGAGGCTTGACCGAAAAGCATATCAGAGATTCAGAAATTCCAGTGCCGAAGAAAGAGAACTGTCCGGTGTATTTGAGTTTGAGGAAGAAGGCTTGGATCGGATTGCTGATATGGTAAATAAAATAAAAAATGCCTTGCCGGAAAAAGGAAGAATTGCATATCAATTATTGCCAGCAAACGTAAAAATACAGGTGGATCAGCTAGTAAATGATTTAAAGGAGCAATATCCTTCGATAAAAGAGCTGCATGATGATTATGTACAGAGCAAGATGAAGATGGTTGCATTATATGGAGATAATCAGACCTATCAGCAGAAAAGAAAGGAAGAATTTGAAGCAGAAGCAGATAAGATCATAGCAAACCGTATTTTAGGCATGGTAAAGACCTTGAACCGATTGGATTCCGAAATGAGAACAGCAGAGTATATGGAGGCACGTAACCATTTTTATATGGAGCAGATGCTTTTTGAAATCCTGGATATGCTTTCTGCTGTGGTAGACCAGAATGAGGAAAAAGGTCATAAAGTACGAAATAATAGTAATCTGTCCAAGGAAGCAAGAAAAGAATATTATCTGAAATATCAGGATAGAGGGTATGAGCATTAGTCTTGTCAGGAATGACAGGATTATTTTTTTGGAAAGGAGAAGCGGTATGGGTCAGGAAACAAGGCATTTCAACAATGGCTGTGTATTCGGTTCCGAGTCAGGAACCAATGTGGGGAAAAGAAAAAGAGAGATTAAGAAGAAATTGGATACCTGTATGGAAGCGATTATTATTTCGGCAGAAATAAAGTATGGTATGGCTTATGCAAATGAGCTGAGAAAAAAATACTTGAGCGGAAAGTAACAATTCATATTAAAAAGATTAGTAGAAAGGGGAGATATATTGAACTCAAAAGCAGAATTTTACCAACTGTACTTTAAAGAATTGCAAAAAAAAGGTTTTACGGTACAAACCTCCACCTCACCGGATTATCTGGCGGATATTTTTTATAAAGAGAAGCCAATTGCTTTTTACAGCCGGGCAGATGTCATCATCAAAAATCCTTTTGTTGAAGTCCCGGAAAAGCTAATGGATAAGCTCCACGACATTGCCAAAGCAACGGTCATGGCTTGTGGGATCTGTACGGATAGACCCTATGAGGAGGAACAGGCACAAAAATTAGAGAATCAGGTTGTGAAGATCAATGAACACAATGGCGTGGTTCTGGCTTGTAAGCGCCACGAATTGTTCGGTTATGTGCTTTCGACCTATCGTAAGGATACAGAAAGCAAGATGCCGATTCAACGTCAGTATTTTTACAATAAAGAGGCAGCATTTGAAAGTTTTGCAGTGCGGAGCGGTCTGGTCGATGAAAAGAAGCTGTTTACAGAGACCGAGCTAAAGGTGATTCATGCCGGACTGGTAAAAATGCGTACCACAGACAATGACATGGATTCTCAGGACTTGGAATCAGTCGGGCAGCTGGTGGATAAGATAGAGGATATTTTGCCAGAGCTACAGAAAAGGGAACATTCAATTGATTTCATGAAGATGTTCCGAAATATAGATTTTGGAATGGAACGAGATTAGGAGGGGGGAGGCATTATGCATCAGCCACAGGGAGATTCTATTTGGGGCAATATCAATACCTGCATTGAAATAGCCTTAAATGTTTATGCGATTTATGCAGAAAAGGGGGAGGGAATTATGATCCCCAAAGAGGAAGCGGAAAAAATGCTTTCCAGTGAAGGTCTTGCCAAGGGAAAAGAAAAAGATGGCTGGATCTGTTATGACGGTGACAGCAAGGACATTCCCATGTATGAGATCCTGGGAAAAAGGCTGGAAGCCTGCAAGAAGATCATGGAAGAGACACAACATCAAATGAAGGAGATGGAGCTGAAAGGAAAGGTACATTTATCCGATTATTTTGGAGAACTTTTACCACCAGTCGTGTCAGAGGAGAAAACGGCGGTTCAGAAAACAGCCGATCAGCTCCAAAAAGTGCGCAATGGTATTTACTTTATGGAAAGTGAGGGAGAAACAGCACTTGCCATTCATGAAAAGGTTGCAGAATATTTTTTGAGTGTCTATGGTGTTGAGTTCGGCAGGAAGCAGGGGGACTATTTGCTTTATGATCTGGATACCAGTGCGATTCCGTTAAATGAACTGAAATCGGTATTTCCAGAAGTAGAGAGTCTGATTCTGTCAACCGAAAGTATGAATGCCACGATTCATAATAAATTTCAAACTTATGAACAACTCTACAATCGGCTCGTGCCAGAGCAATTAAAAATTCCGGCAGTAGACGGTCCAATCTCACTATTTCTGAGACAGCAGTTAGAAAAGGAATCCAATAAGGAATACAAAGAAGTCTTTCATGAAGAAACTAATCACTTAGAACAGGAAGACGATTTTGGGGAACAGGTGGAGTACGGATTTGAGCCATAGTAGAAACGAGGTGATTATGGATGAAAATGGTTTATATTGCCAGTCCGCTCCGAGGGGACTACGATACCAATATTAAAAATGCAGTGGAATATTGTCGGATTGCCACCGAGTTTGGCATTATGCCAATGGCTCCTCATATCATTTTTAGTCAATGGTGCAATGATACCATTCCAGAGCAAAGAGAGCAGGGACTTAAATTAGGACTGGAACTGTTATCAAGGGCAGATGAGCTATGGGTAATGGGAAATCAGATCAGTCAGGGGATGCATGGTGAAATTTCATATGCAATCAAACATAAGATCCCGATCCATCAGATCGAACAGCCCCTGGATCGGGATTATTATCCCATCAGTTGTGATGAGCAGGAACTGCTGAACGGCATTTCATGTGTGGATAAAAGCAATGAAATGAATTATGAAAATCAGGTCTTAGTTCTAAAATATGACGTGCTGAAGCCAGAGTATCGCAATCCGGCAAATCAGTTATGGAATTGTCAGGGTGGATTTGGTGCAAGTCCGACTGCAAGGGGCAGACAGGTCTATGTGACTAACGTATTTGATGGTGAACAGACCAGTTTTTATCGGCAGGATTTTGTGGGAATTGTAAAGCCCGAAGTATTGGAGCGGATATCCCCTTTATATGCAAGGAACATGGAACCAATCGTAGAAGAGGGAATGGAAAGATAAGAAGGTCATTATGAAAAAGAAAGAAAAAATTATATTAGGCAGTATCCTTATTTTGGTAGGGACCATCGGTAATTTGTTTTTTAGTGCAGCTCTTCATGGTATGTTATCCGGTGAAAAAGATACCGTGACCATAATTCCATTGCTTGAATGTATCAATGGACTGTTTACACAAAGACAGCAGTTTCTTTTATTCCTGTCTTTTGAAGGATTTATCATACTATGCTGTGTCTTGTTTTTTATTCAAAATAATCAGCCATATCAAAGCGATCTGATGAAAGTAACAGAAGATATTCAGACGCCGGTTTCGGTTGGACAGTATCAGCATGGATCAGCAAGATGGCTTGCGGACAAAGAAAAGGATAAGGTTTTCCAGCATGAAATCATAAGTCCATCCAATCGGGTGATAAAAGAATTACTTGGGAGTGGTTATGAGAATCTTCCATTTTTAGCAAATGAAGCAGATATATTAGATGAGCAGAATTTATCAGAAGAGAAGAAATCAGAAGAGAATAGCCAGTTTGAAACAGGGCAGACGGTCAGGAAATTAGATGACAGTCTGCCTTTTTCAATAAACAAAAAGGATGAAAGAGAGGAAAGCCAGAATGAAAATGGAGCGTTTGAAATCGTGGATTTTGACATGTCATCCAATGACTTATCACCGCCGGATTTAAAGGAATCAGCAGATGCTGAACGGAAAGTTCCTAAAGCGGAATCTACTACGAAACTTATGGGGCAAAAGACAGACCCATACAAACTATATGCCGAAGGTGGCATTGTGATTGGCATGACCAAAGAAAGCAATGGACTGGGGGAGGTCGTTGAGAAAATTCATTACATTTCAGAGGATACTCACACCCTTACCATTGGTGCAACACGGTCAGGTAAAACAAGGTGCCTGGTCATCCAGTCCATCTGTTTGCTGGGTCTTGCAGGTGAAAGCATTGTCATTAGTGACCCCAAGGCGGAACTATTCCATTATACCGCAGATTTCTTGAAAAAGATTGGCTATGAGGTGATCTGCATCGACTTTAAAAATCCAGATAAAAGCACAAGGTATAATCTGCTACAGCCAATCATTGATGCCGTCAACGCAAATGATATGGAAAAGGCAGAAATGTATGCCTGGGATATTACCAACATTCTGGTAGGAGAAAACAGTTCCAATGAGAAGATATGGGAAAATGGAGAAAAGTCGATCGTTGCTGCTTCTATTCTCTGCGTGGTGGTGGACAATAAGAACCGCCCAGAATATCAAAATCTCACCAATGTATATTGGTTCATTGCGGAAATGTCAAAGACGATTGGCGGCAAGACACCAATGCAGGAGTATGTAAAGAAATTACCATCGAATCATCCGGCGAGAGCGTTGTTATCTATTTCGGATGTTGCACCAAGCCGTACAAAAAGCAGCTTTTACACATCAGCGCTGACCACCTTGCGGCTGTTCACTGGGCGTTCCATCTATTCGGTCACCAATCGGAGCGATTGCAATATTTCGGAAATCGGTCATAAGAAACAGGCATTGTTCTTTATCCTTCCCGATGAAAAGACCACCTATTATCCCATCGCCAGTCTGATGGTATCCCAGCTTTATGAACTACTGGTACGACAGTCGGACGAACGTGGCGGACGGTTAAAGAACCGGGTCAATTTTGTGTTGGATGAGTTTGGCAATTTTACAAAACTGACTGATTTCACCAACAAACTGACTGTTGCTGGTGGCAGAGGAATCCGTTTCAATCTGTTCTTGCAGTCATTTGAACAGTTGACGGAAAAGTACAATAAGGAAACGGCAGCCATCGTTAAATCCAATTGTCAGACCTGGATCTACTTGCAGGCGGATGATAAGGAGACATTACAGGAAATCTGCGATAAGCTGGGAAAATATACGACCAGTGCTTATCAGCTGTCCAGTCAGCATGGGAAGTACGTAAATCCCAGCAGTTCCCACAGTATCAGTCTTGTGGGGCGGGAGTTGCTTACTACGGATGAGATCCGCAGGGTGGCAAGACCTTATCAGATTGTAGTCAGCCGGTCACATCCGGCTATGATGAATGCGCCGGATCTAGCGGAATGGTATTTTAACCAGATGTGCGGTCTTGGGGATAAGGAACATAATCGGAAGGTCAGGGAGTACCGGGAAGCAAATCGACCGATTGTTTCCGATGGAAAGGAGGAGATCAAGTTGTGGAATATCTGGGTGTACTATACAAAGGATCTGCAAATGAAAGAGGAAAGACAAAGAAGCCAGGCGGCTGTAGCCCAGGCTGGAAGTTTGTTCTCAGAAAAATTAATGCGAAGAGGAGGAATGCTTAATAATGAAGACGATTGATCAATGGAAGAAACGTGTAAGAACAATGGGGCTAACAATGACCACTGCCTTTTATATGCTCATGAATCATGTAACGATAGCATATGCGGAGTCAGAGAAAACGGGAACATCTGTGAAAGACAGTAAATTGGCAACAGGTACAGAGAAATTAATTAAAGATCTGACAGCATGGCTCATGGTACTTGCCCCTATTGTGGCAGGGCTTTTGATTATTTACTTTTGTATCCGGCGCTCTGCTGCTGATGAAATAGACACCAAAAAATGGAACAACCGGATTGCGGTAGCGGTAGTATCCTGCATTGGTGCAGTACTTGGTAGTGCCACCCTGAATATTGTGATTGGCTATTATAGCTAGTCAGTAAGTAATTTTGTATCCATTCACAATCATGTGATTGAGATAAATATAATTTATGGAGGATTTTTGAAATGATGAAAGTATTTGTAAAAGTAAATGAAATGGTAGTGAGAGGTTATATCAAAGGAAAGATTTTAAAGGCAAAAACAGTGGACATTTTGAAGGAAAACGCCGGTGAGGGCTTTGTCGACACGGCTTTGTTTTCTTCACTTCATTGACACGATATATATTGCTACGATTAAAGTAAGGAGAAGTATCCTTGGGATGAGAACGTTATGAATGTAGGTAGCTGATAGAACAGTTTATATTAATATAAAAGAAAGAAGGGTATATATATGGAAAAATTATTAATGAAAAGCAAGATGAAAACTTTTATGGTGGGTCAAAAAATAAAGAAGGTACTGCGGGATAAGTCAGGACAAGGATCATTGGAGACAGCTATCACCATATTGCTGGCTGTCGTACTGGGAGCTCTCCTGCTGGCAGGATTATATTATCTTTTTGAAAATGTGATTTTACCGACATTAACATCAAAAATTCAGCAAATGTTTAATTATGCAGGTTAAGCTTCTGAGTTGAGATATATGGTTTGTGTTATACTCTTTCTGCTTCTGAAATAAACAGAAGCAGAAGGAGGTACTCCAATGGAGAGTAAAGAAAAGCGTTTTAAAGTAGTGCGTTTCTCTTTTGAAACGAGGACAAGCAATCGACGACACCGGCATCTGATTACAGAAAACAAGATACCAGTTATTGTTATCAACCAATGGGTGGAGACTAAAAATATCAGAAAGGCCAGCACAGGAAAAGAGTATGCCAAAAAGTTGGTGGTATTCTTAAACTATTTAGACCAAATAGGTTTAGAGTTTCAGGAAGCAACCAACCGCCATGTGGACAGATTCGTTGATTTTCTGATATATGGAGATACCAAGCAGTTAAAAATTCTGGATGACTCAGAGCGATTATCTTATTCAACGATTAGTCAGTATATCGTAGTGATTACAGATTTTTATTGGTGGCTGGATTACCAGTATGATAGCAGCATGAAACTTTATACAGAAAAAAGTAAAAAGCAAGCAAAAAAATCCTTTTTCTATGGGCAGATTTACGAACGGGATTACACTTACATCATCAACCGCAGTCTTGAAAAAATGGGTAGCAAGAAAGAGTATATTAAATGGTATGATGATAAGCAGATTGCCTTGCTCTCCAATAACTTCATGTCTTTGAGGGATGAAGTTATTTTTAGGTTCACATTGGAAGGGTTCCGGATTGATGAGGTTTTAAGCATGCGATTAGAGAATTATAATGCCCGAGAAGAAATGATTCAGCCGTCTAGGTCAAAGGGCAGAGCTGAAGTGCGTGAAGGTATGGCGAATGCGTTGCGCACGGTGGCATTGCCCAAGAATACCTGTGAATTAATGAACCGGTATCTCCAGACAGAAAGAATGGTGGCAGAAAATGAAAGTGGAACTATTAGCAATACCATATTTATTAATCTGAAAAATGGAGAAGGGCAGGGAAAGCCGCTTACTTATAGTAATTATTATAAGATTTTTAAGCGGTGTGCTGAAAGGGCTGGTTTTGATGTTTCAAAGGTGAGGACTCATAGCGGAAGGAGCACTAAAGTAATGCAGCTGCTGGAACACCAGGCATTGTATCCAGAGGATGGGATTACGGATGCAATTATTCAGCATACTTTTGGATGGCAAAGCTCTGATTCCATTGAAAGCTATCGTGACAATAATAATCAAGTCATAGCAAAAGAAATTCTAAGGAAAATACAAAGAAGAAAAGAGGAAAGCAGTCATGATAGAACAAGTATGGATTAGAACAGCAAGTGCATTATGGAGAATAAATGAGGTGGAGATTGTTCTTCGCCATAGGAAAACAATCTCTGTAGAGGAAGTGCGCCATCAAATTGTGGGATTTCAGGAGATACTTTGTAACAGGAGCTATGAAAAAGATAATACAGAGCTGTGTAAGGCATTTCTTTTCTTTGGAGGGATAGCTTTTATTTCGGTGGGCGCTCAGGCATTTAGTCAAGATTTCCTGCGTATGTTCCGGTTCTATACAAAAATATTTGTAGAAAATTGGGCGAATGAAAATAAAATGATTCGCTCAAAGTATGTTGGGTATGAGTATGTCTTTCAAGTAATGCTAAGCCACAGTGAAATTAAAATAAACTATGACTACCGATATATTTTGGATGATTCAGGGATGAATAAGGAATTCAGTGATGTGGTTGAACAGGAGTTTTCACTTTTCTGGGTGGAACGGATTAAGGAAGCTATGATTAAACGTATCTCTTTGATGGAGATTGTAGCAAGATTGGGAATTATTAAAACGGCGGCGTATGCTTCCATGTGTGAGGAAGATTTGGTAGAAGCATATTTAAAACATATTGCAGAAGCTTTTACGCTTCGCAGAGAGCGGATTAGTCTTGCAAAGGTCAATTCGTATATATATGGGAAGGATAGAACGGAAAGCAAAATCAAAAAAATGTCCTTTGATATAAAGATGAGAGAATTAGTGGATAAGGAATTTAAGATCCAATATGTGAAGTTTCCAGATGAAAACCAAAAGCAATTAGATGTGAAAAATGATATCTGGGTGATATACCAGCAGCATGGTCCTGGTCTTCGTTATAATCAGATGGATTTTACCTTGATTGAATCCCAATCGATGCGTCAGGAAGTAAAATATTATTTCAAACATCAAATGAATCTAAGAACTCGAGTGAATAATCGGTCTTTATCTCAAATAGCATATGTGGTCAATTTACTGGTAAAGAATAATCCAAAGCTCCATTATTTCGCTGATATTGATGAAGTGGATGTAAGGACATTGCAGATGATATTGGAGAACCTGGAGTTTACCCCCAATGGTAGAAAGAAAAGTGTAATTAATACGATGGTATTATTCGGTTATTGCAGAGCAATACTTGCTTATCTCATGGGAGAATGGCGGGATGAAACGATAAAGAGTCCCAGACCTCACCAGAATTATTTTGCAAGTTATACTTTTGTTAACTCCAGCTCCTATGTGAAAAATACCAGTATCATACCAGAAGATATCATGGAGCAAATAGAGCAGCATCAGGAGGAATTATCCAAAGAATATCAGGTTTTGTATCAGATTTTTTCCAATACAGGTATGAGAGCGAAAGAGGTGGTGTTCTTAGAGGAAGATTGCTTAGAGGAATCTCGATATGCAGGAATCTATGAGTTGAAATATAAACCGTATAAAGTCCTTTCTGCAAGAAGAAGGAACCATCTTTCTGATTATCAAAGAATACTGATTCCCAAAGAGGTGGCAGAATTGATACAGCAACAGATTAAAGGAAGTTTGGAACTGAGAAAAACATATGGGCTACCATACATTTTTATAAAGAAAAGGGATCATTTCAAAGCGTCTATGGCAAATCCGGATTATTTTGCAATAAAGCTGGATGAACTTGCCAGAAAATATGATATGAGAGATGAGAATGGTGAGATATGGCACTTTACCAGCCGGCAATACCGTAAGACACTAGCAGTCACATTGATTGAAAATGGAGGTTCCATTGAAGAGGTTGCATATTGGTTGGGACATTTATCTCATAGCACCGCTAAAAAGTATTATGCAGATGTGAGAAAACGGAAACTTGCTGAGATGAATCACCAGTTTTTTAAAGAGAAGTTCGGTTTACTGCTGTCAGGGGAGCAACTGGCGGTGTTTTCTGAAGAGGAGCGCCGGTTGCTATACATAGACTTCTGTTTGGAACAAAGGAGAGTTGAGTTTGGATATTGCCTGAAAAAATTGGCCGATGGTGTCTGCGATCAGCGGAATCATTTATATAACTGTGTTAACTGTAAAAATTTATGTACGGGAAGGAAATACCTGGAATACTGGAAGGAAATGTTGGAACAGCAGGAAGAAATTGTAGATCGATTAATAAAGATATATGAAGAAAAGCAAATAACCGGATTTAATGAATTCCGGGAATATAAGCAGGAAATGTTTTTACTTACCTGTTACGAAAACATGATTCAGGCAATAGAAGGAGGAGGTTGCCATGAATAATCTAGAGATCCAGCAAGAAGAAAATTTTGAGGAAGCAAAAAGACATCGATATCTGGAGCTTCTAATGGAATTAGGTGAACAAATTCATTTTGAAGATGACATCTGGGTATGTGATAAGAGAATCAGGAGCAGTAGTGAAACAGCAAGTAACTATTCAATTTATTTCACACGGATTCCGATGGAATACAAGGAAATCATTAAATATTATGTTATTGTCAGGATTATGAATGGGATTTCTATTGGCTCGGTAAAGGGACATATTACAAATTATGCGGTTTTTACAAGGTTTTTATTAACGGAAAGTAGTGTTGCCGATATTTCTAAGATTACTATGACAATAGCGTTGCAATTTAGGGATTATCTGGATCAGACAGATTATGCAGAGATGACAAAGAATGGGATTTGGGGCAGTATATCTAGCTTGTATCAAATAATGGCTGATTTTAATAAAATTAAACTAAAAAATTATTTTTCCTCTAATCCATATCTTTCTCATGAACGACAGGACTATAAGTATATTTCGGAGTCAGTGATGAAACAGTTGGATCAGACTTTTACGGATGAGAGGATTGCTTTGGAATTGCGTAGTATCTATTGGGTCCTTCGCTTTATTCCTTCAAGGATCGGCGAAGTACTGGGTATGAAGTTAGATTGTTTGAAACCATATCAGGGGAATTATGTAATCTTTATCCCAACGTGGAAACAGAATGGCGGCAATAAGGAGCCGATTATTCGATCGGTTCACATTAAAGATGCAGAAGAAGGAGCTTTTCTAATTAACATATTGAAACAGCAACAGGTGGAAGCGAGGAAAATGCAAGATAAAATGAGGGAGGAAGAAAAAGGATTCTTATTTACCTACCAGAGAAAAATCAATCGGAAGAGCGGTGTTGTTACTTTGTCAAAGGAATTTCGTATTATGCGTTGGCCCGGACTTAGCAGTCACTTAAAAAGAATCTGTGAGGAATATAATATTCGGAATGATGATGGTACCAGATACAGGTTTACTACCCATCAGCTTCGTCATAATGGAATCACTGACCGATTATTATCTGGATTTACAATAGAACAGATTGCTGAAATGACTGCCCATCATGGGGATGCAATGATCTATGGCTCCTATACTCATTTTGATCTGCAGCCTGCAGAAATTACAAAACGTCAGAAGTTCGCATTGAATGAAGGAGCAGAAGCAAATGAAGGCACATTAGTCTTATTTGGTGGTAGGATATTAAATATGGAGGAGCAGTTAGAAAAGCGGTTATTGAAAAATATCCGCGCCCACCGGGTCAGAGGTGGTATCTGTAGTGATGTTTCAGACTGTAAAAGTGATATGTGGAACTGTTTGGAATGTAAACATTTCATTCCTGACTCAGAACAGCTTGACTATTTTTATGAGCAGGCAGAAAGCTGGCGGACAAAGGCGATACGATTTAAGGATTTGCCGATGATCTATCAGAATGCATTGAAAAATGCAGAGTTGTTTCAGAAGATAATTGATAAAATACGATTGGAGTGTAAGGCGGATGAACAACAAATTACCCAAGGAATTGCAGGAGAGACAGGAAAGAACCAGGCAGGAAACGATTAATAGAGTATTGCATGCAATAAATGATTTAAAGGCAGAGGGGTATCAGGTGAAAATTAAGGATATCATAGAGTATACAGGCTTATCAAGGAGCGTGCTGTCTAAGGAGCATTTGAGAAAGGTTTTGATTCAGCAGGGAATTGTAGAAGAAAAATCGGATGGCAAATTAAATCATCTATCTGATGATAGTAAAGACAATCATTTAAAAGCAGAGGTTCGCAGGAAAGAAGAACAGAATAGAAAATTGAAGGCTGAGAACCTTGAACTGCGTGAAGAATGTGAGCTGCTTCGGGGACGGCTTTACCTGCTTATGCAAAGACAGTCTTTAGAGGACTAACTGGATTAAAGAAATTATATAAAAAATATCATTATCAGAAATAAAATCAACATCTAATTGGGAAAAACATATAAAATACATGTTGATTTTGTTTCTGGTTTAATATATACTATTGGCAGTAAGATAAATGAATATACCTATATTGGGGTAAGGAGAAGAATAACATGTTGATTCAGTTTAACTTTAAAAATCATAAATCATTTCGGGATGAGGTGTCGCTGGATTTGTCTGCAACAAAAATAACTGAGCATGGGGATCATGTTGTGAATGTTGCAAATGATAAACTACTGAAAGTTGCCGCTATTTATGGAGCGAATGCCAGTGGCAAATCAAATGTGTATGATGCTTTTGATTTCATGACCTATTATGTATTGGAATCATTCAAATTTGGTGGGGAAAGTACGAGCCGTCAAAAAGCGGATCATGATTATCTTCATGCGACTCCATTTTTATTTGATAAAGAAAGCAAGGAGCAGGAATCTACCTTTGAAGTATTCTTTTTAGATAATTCGGATAAGTCTGAAAAGGTATATCAGTATGGTTTTGCTCTGCTGCATGATGAAGTGATTGAAGAATGGCTTTATTCCAAGGCGAAGACTGCAAGAAATAAGTATAAGACTATCTTCTACCGGAAGAAGGGAGAAGAGCTGGAATTCAACGGATTACCAAAGAGTAGTGTGGAAAATATCAGTGCCGCATTGGAAAAAGAAACCTTGATTGTTTCTCTTGGTGCAAAATTGAAAGTGGCTAAGTTAAAAAAGGTAAGGGATTGGTTCCTGAATAATGAGATTGTAGATTTTGGAAATCCGGCTGAAAACTTTTTCCGTTCACAGGTGTTGCCAAATGGGTTTGTTGATGACAAAGAGGTTCAGGAGAATGTTGTGAACTTCTTTGGCTCATTTGATGAAGCAATTCAGGATTTCCAAGTGGAACAGGTTCAGTTGGATAGTGAAAAGGAGAGCGATAAAAGCTATATCATTGAAGCTATGCACAAGATGGTTGATGGAGATGAATATGCGAGTATTCCGCTAAGGAGCGAGTCCAGTGGAACATTGAAGATGTTTGCATTATATCCGTCTCTAAAGGAAGTATTAGACCATGGTGGCACTCTATTTGTGGATGAGCTGAATGCAAGGTTGCATCCATTGTTGGTGAGAAATATTATTCTTACTTTCCTGTCGCCGGAAATTAATACGGAGAATGCCCAACTGGTGTTTACGACCCATGATATTTGGCAGTTTTCTAATGAATTGTTGCGGAGAGATGAAATTTGGATGGTAAATAAGGATAAGGATGGAGTCTCAGAATTGTATTCCCTTGCTGATTTTAAGGATGAAGATGGAAATAAGATTCGTAGGGATGAAGCTTTTGCAAAGAACTATCTAACAGGAAATTATGGTGCTATTCCGGCACTCAAGCCAATGCATATGTTGAGGGGGAGTAGTGCCGATGGGGAATAAGGAAAGCAGTAAGCCCAGTGCCAGGAGAGCTGGAAAGAGAAAAGACAGGAATCAGCGGCTCGGAACAAGAGTACCGGAACTTGGATATTATCTGATTGTTACGGATACGGATGAAACGGAAAAGAACTATTTCGAAGGATTAAGGGATAGTATTCCGGCAGAGCTTAAAGATAGGCTGGTTATCAAGGTAGAAAAGGCGAAGACTGTGGAGCTGGTTGAAAGAGCGGTCAAGTTAGTAAATAAAGAACCACAATATCGCATTCCCTGGATTGTATTTGACAGGGATCAGGTGAAAGGGTTTGATGAAATTATTCGGACGGCAGAAAAAAATAAGGTAAATGCTGGTTGGTCAAACCCCTGCTTTGAAATATGGATGTTTGCTTATTTCGGGGAGATGCCAGTCATTCGGGAATCCACGACTTGCTGTTCGAAGTTTGCTGATAAGTATGAAAGTGTTACGGGACTAAAATATCAAAAAGCCAGCAAAGATGTATATAACAAGCTTGTGCAGTATGGAGATGCTGGAAAAGCAGTTGAAATTGCAGAAAGGCGTTTGCAGAAGTGTATTGAGGATGGTAAGAGTAAGCCATCTGAGATGTGGCCAGCGTGCATGGTACATCAATTGGCGGGAGAAATAAAAGAGAAAATAGAGTTTTATTGTTTGAAAAAAAATTAATATATTTATATTTGTAAAGGGAGGAATTTAATAATGGCGGTAATAATTGAGAAGTTTGATAGGCAAGACTTATTTAAAGAAAAATTATTTAAAGGAATTAACTTGTTTACAGGTGCTGGGTTTTCGTGTTTAGCAGATGAAGATGGGAATAAATTACCTCTTGCTGATGAATTATGTAAAGAAATATGTAATAGATTTGAGTTATCTTATGATGTATTTGGATCTGATCTAGAAACGGTATGTGCTATAGCCCAAGGTGATGAATTACAGGAGCTTTTAAGAAAAAAGTTCTCTGTAGAGAAGATAAATGAAAAATATTTACTGCTAAATAAAATCAAAATATTAGCGTATGTAACTACCAATATTGATAACATCATACATTTGGCGATAGAAAGTGAAAATAAATATTATTTAAAAAGTTTGACTTATTATGGGGCTGTTCGTAAAGAGTGTTCGGAAGTGTGTTATATTCCACTTCATGGGGAAGTTATGAATCATGAAAAAGCGTTATATTTTGGAAAGTTTGATTTGGCAACGGCTGACCAAGCTAATAGTGATCTTTTTCAGCAAGCAACCATTCAACTTCGTGATAAACCAACACTGTTCTGGGGATATGGATTCCATGATAGCGGTGTACTTAAAATGATTCAAAAATTATTAACATATGGTCCTCAAGATATATGGGTACAATGTAGACCAACTGATATAAAGCAGATAAAGCTTTTTGAAAGCTTAGGATGTAATGTAATAGTGGCAGATACGCTACGCTTGTTTGAATGGATTGAAGAAAATACAACGGAAGAAATTTCGGACAAAGAGATAAAGGGATTGGGAAATAATTTAAAAAGATTTTTTATCCCTACAATTAATCAAGTTCCAGCGGTGCCAGCAGAAGATTATTTTATTAAAGGTATGACGCAATGGTATTCAGTTTTGACCAAACAAGCAATTGAAATGGATATGGTGAATGATACTTATAACACGTACCTGAACAATAAAAACATAGTTATAATTGGTACTAATTTCTCCGGCAAAACTACGATACTTATGCAACTTGCTTTGAAGATTAACTCAAAAAACAAACTTTTTGTGAATAATCTAACACCGGAGTTGAGTACTTTTATAATTAATAATCTTGTAGGGACGGAGGCAACTATCTTTGTAGATGATTGTGAACTAGACATGATTGCATATAAAATGTTAGCTCAAGCGGAGAATATAAAAACTATTGCAACAGCAACAGACTATAGTTATGAAGCAGCAAAACATTTATTGGAAGGACTAACTGTAAAGCAAGTATTTATCGATGATTTTTCTCAAGATCAAGCTCGTAGATTTTATAATGCAATTGATAAAACATTAAGACAATCAATCTTTTCATACAAGGAAAATGATGTGGAAAGATTTTCTATACTTGAAATGATGCTAAAGAATATTAATAATTCATTAAAGGAGGATAGAATTTTACAAGTATTACTCAAAGTATTAAAGAGTAATGAAAGCGCATTTGAGACGGTTGCTCTTGCAATATATCTTTCGGGAAATAATTCGGCTTTATCAACTGACATTTTATATTCATATTTTAATTGTAGTAGTTATGAAGAAACAAAAAAGTATGTAAATGAAGCCAATGGACTGTTACGTGATTTGGATGTTGCAGTTGATAAATGCTATGATGACCAAGATTATTATGATGTAAGATCAAAATTATTTCTCTATCATGCTAAAGCTCTATTAGAAGGTAAAGATGAGTTGAAGTCATCATATGCAAAAGTAATTGACAATGTTCTTAAAAATATATGGCCATATAAAATATATAGATATGATCAATTTAGAAGAAGTGCATATGATGCAAAGTTATTTTATACATTATTTGACAAAAAGGCAAATGTAATTTATGAAAAGTTATATGAGTACGACTCAAATCCTTACAATCTTCAGCAATGGGCTCTTTGTAGAGCTTATTTAGGGGAATATAAAGAAGCTTTTTCGAGCATTGATAAAGCATTACGTCAAAAACCAAACAATTTTAGTATTAAGAATACAAGTGCCATTATTCTTTTTGAAGCAAATAAAAAAGAAAAAAATGAAACTGGAAGAGCAAAAAGAAAAGAAGCTATGAGCATTCTTGAAAAATGTTATTCAAATGATAAACGAAAATCTTATCATGCTAATAAATTTGCGGAGTTTGCTATAGAAATTTTGAAGATGGATAAGGATCCACAATACATCGAACAGGCTAGTATTTGGATTAATGAAATAATTGAAAAGGGGGATGGCGGTTCACGTTATACGAAAAAGTATGTGAAGCAACTAAATGCTATTAAAGAAAAAAATTACGCATTATAAATTTAGGAAGAACACGATTGAAATTAACAAATTCAATCGTGTTTTTATATACAAAAATTTAAAGAAAGCGAGGATTTAACTATGATTAAAGTATGTTATCAACCAAATTACTGGTACTATTTTAAGGGTGATTTTCTCAATCGTGTAAACTGGAGGTGCAGAAAAGCTATCGAGATACTAATTAGCGTTGTAATTGGTGCTTTATTACTGGCTGGCTTGTATCTTTTGTTTCAGGGGACAGTCTTACCAATTTTAACAAATCGTGTGAAAGAGCTTTTTGACTATAAAGGGTAAAAAAGGGGAGGCTTAGTATTTATGAAAGTTACAGCAAAGATTATGCGTAATTTTGAATCGGAAGGAAAGTTAAAGGCAGTCGCTACGGTATGTTTGGGCGGCTGCTTTTTAGTTACTGGCATTCGCATCGTGGAGTGTGATAAGGGCTTATCTGTTTTTATGCCGAGCCGCAAAATGCCAGATGGAACATTTCGAGATATTTGTTTCCCTCTTAACGCAGAAGCTCATGCCAAGATAAAAAGTGTGGTGCTAGAAGCTTATGGAAATCAGGAGGAAGAGCAGATACCAGAGGGAGCAAGATGCTAAATGGCCAAGGAGGTGAAGAGCATAGGTGGAAGCCATTCTTGTACTGCTAATCATAGCAGTATTAAACGGAGCAGTTGTACTCATTGACAACCTGATGGCTGACTTGGTTCCCATGACGTTATATGCAGATAAATATATGACTGGGATAAGCGGCGGCAGTATGGTGGAAGTCCTGTTCGAGATCATGCTGGGATTTGGAGTATCGCTCATTATCCTCAAATTCCTGAAAAAAGGATTTGAGTGCTATGTCCTATGGACAGAGGGCGACCCGGACAGCGACCCATCAGGCATTGTCCTCCGCTTTATTGAAGCCATTGTTGTGGCAATCTGTTTTCCTATCTTGTATGGATGGCTGGCAGAAATCGTGGAGGACTTAACAGATCAGTTACTAATCGCAATCGGAGCAAGTACCGATTATGGTTGGCAGACCTGGGTAAATGGAATTTCATCGGCAGGAATTGTAACCGCTATTTTCGGACTTATCTTCATTATCTGCTACTTCATGTTATACTTCCAGTTCCTTATGAGGGGACTGGAGATCATGATATTACGTGTGGGCGTGCCAATGGCATGTGTTGGTTTGCTGGATAATGATAAAGGAGTATTCCGGGGGTATATCAATAAGTTCTTCCAGTCCACCCTGGCAGTTGTGGTACAGATTAGCTTGTGTAAGCTGGGAGTAGGCATGATGCTCAATTTAGGAGCGAACATGAATATCTTCTGGGGAGTAGCCTGTCTGGTCCTTGCCATAAAGACACCAAAGTTCTTAAGTGAGTTCTTAGTAGCAACTGGCGGTAGCGGAGCTGGAGTCATCAATAACGTATACCATTCTGTTCGGTTAGTTGGCATGGCAAAAAATATGGTGAAGTAGGAGGCGATACCATCGGGATAGTAGAAGATATTTCAAAAATGATCATCGGTATCGTCCGTCTGGGAGCGGTACTGCGTTTCATCTACTGCATGATTCGGTTGCAGGGAGCCGAAGAGGAAGCAACACAATTTCAGAAACGTGCAAAGAACATCGTAGTTTTTTATATCATTGCAGAAAGTATCTGGCAGATCAAAGATATTATTTTCTATTACTATACTTAAAAAACAAGAAGCTGGAAAATAAAGTTGACTGCCAGAAATTTTGCAGGAAAGGAGGATATGTGGCAGAAGAAACAACGCTTTATATTCCCACGGGAGTAAAAGCTGAAAATGAGCTATTCAATGGATTTGGACGAAGGGAGCTATTCCAGAGCATTGTTGGCAGCCTGTTTGGAGGGGCTTTCGCAGCGGTTCTCTGGCTCTTGTTCCAAAACGTTGCTGCTACTGTGATCGCTGTACTCACCGGTATCTTTGGTTCTGTCATGATGTGCACAAAAGACCAGAACAACCAAAGTGTGGTGGATCAGATCGGCAATATGCTAAGATTCCAAAGAGACCAGCAAAGATACCCCTATCGGTATTTAGACGAATGGGGCATCAAATAAAGAGCAGAAACAAAAAGAAGCTGAACATTATGCATAATTAAAACCAGCCATCTATGGAGAACCACCAAAGTGGTGAGTTTTAGCTGGATGGCAGTAAGGAGAGCACATGCTATTTTTGGATCTATTTTCGGGAATCGGAGGTTTCCGGCGTGGATTAGAAAGAAGCGGACACACCTGTGTCGGACATGTGGAAATTGATAAATATGCAAATATCAGCTATATGGCAATGTATGACCTGCTTCCATGCAAATTTGGAACGGATCAGGAATCCAATACCTGCCGTGTATGCAGAACGGAGGTAAATCATGAGTGTGATGGAACCATTTGTACTGGAGAGTGGTACGCGAAAGACATTAAGCAGATCAGAGGAGGAGAACTTCCAAAAGCTGAAATCTGGACTTTCGGATTTCCTTGCCAAAACATCTCTCTCGCAGGGAAGCGGGAAGGTCTTAGAGGAGACCGAAGCGGATTATTTTTTACGGTTGTTGGCCTGCTCAAAAGCACGCCTGCCGAAAATAAACCCCGAGAAATTATCGTTGAGAACGTTAAACATCTTGTGTCAAGCGAGGGAGGCGGGGCATTTACCACCGTTCTTACTGAGCTATGGGAATCTGGGTATGACACAGAATGGGCGATTGTCAACAGTAAAGACTTTTATACCCCACAAAACAGAGAGAGGGTGTACATTGTTGGACATCTTAGAGGAGAATGTACCGGAAAAGTATTTCCTATCGGCGGAGCAAACGGAGAAACTCTTAAAGAAATTATAGGGGGACATCAAGGGGAACGGGTCTATGATTCCAATGGTCTTTCGGTCACGTTGACGGCTCAAGGTGGAGGTGCTGGAGGAAAGACTGGGCTCTATCTTTGTGAGACAAAGGATCCGGAGCAGCTGATGGAGTGCTTAAAGGAACTTCCGGATCGAAATGGAAATGCACCCTGCGAAGGAAGTATCGACGAAGGCGGTAGACCAGAAGAGAAGGATGAAACATGCAGACCGGCGGAATATGCCGGTTTCTTCTCTTACAAAAAAGAGCCGGATATGACAGAAAGAGCAAAATGCCTGGTCGCTCATTATAATGCTGGCATTACAAAATTTGGAGAAAGTTCAGGGGTCATGCACTGCTTTGCCTGTGACCAGAAATGTATAAAGGCAAGGGCAGTCCTGACTCCCGATCGGCTCAATAAGCGCCAGAATGGGCGACGGGTGAAGGAAGAAGGGGAACCAAGTTTTACAATTACGGCTACCGATAAGCACGGAATCATGATTGAAGAGTGCCCATTTCGTACCGGACTTCCAATCCGGTCAGCGTCTAAGCAGGGATATATTCTGGCCAGACATGGCGATGGAATTAATCTATCCTATCCCAATAGTAACACAAGACGGGGCAGGGTCGGTAATCAGTGCTCCCAGACCATTCTTACCGGTGGAGCGATGGGGGTCATGATATACTGCCGCATCCGTAGGCTTACGCCAAGAGAGACCTGGCGGCTCCAGGCATTTGAGGATTACCTGTTTGACCGGGCAAGAGCAGCTGGTGTTAGTGATGCACAGCTCTATAAACAGGCAGGAAATGCGGTCACAGTTAATGTGGTGTATGAGATTGGAAAGCGTCTTTCTGATTTAGAAAGGATAGATTAATCGACTGGATATCCGTGAGGCAATTGAGCGATTGAAGGAAATGGAAGAGGGAACGAAAACGTGATAAATTATTTAAGTAATTATTTTTGTTATTTTGCATTCATTCTGTTATCCGTTTGCCTGAATAAAGCCAGTAAGTATCGGCTGGAAAAGGAACTGGGTCATGTGGAACTATCTGCTATGACCTGGATAGGAATGGGGATAACAGGTTGTTTGTTGTGGAAATATGGACTGACTGGGAGGGTGCTTTCGAGCATCCTCTTTTTCCATGTCCTGTTATTTGCCAGTGTGTTTGATATCAAGACTCATAGCATACCCGATTGTGTGCACCTGTTAATTGTACTAACGGGTCTATCATCGGTTCATTGGGGAGCTGCTTTACTCGGCTTTATCCTGGTACCGCTTCCACTACTATTAGCGGCACTTGCAAGTACGGGTGGAATGGGCGGTGGTGATATTAAATTTATGGCGGCATGCGGTTTTGTACTGGGAGTATCCAGGGGATATATCGCACTCATATCAGGTCTTTTGTTAGCAATTCAGTGGAGATTGTGTTTCGACCGGAAAAAGAAAGAAGGTATCCCACTGATACCCTATTTTACCTGTGGGTGTTTTTTATCCCTATTTATTTAAAATTGGAGGAAAGAAATGAAGAATTTATTAAAGAACCGGATTGTACTGGGCGCAATCTGTATTGTAGTATCACTAATCATTTGCTTTGGTCTGACACCTATGTTCAACCATGTAGTAAAAGCAAAGGTGGAACTGGTGAGGGTGACCAAAGAAATCAAGAAAGGCGAGCAGATCACCGCATCCATGCTGACAAAGGTAGAGGTGGGCGGCTATAACCTGCCTGCCAGTGTCGTATTGGAGTTAAATGATGTAGTTGGCAAGTATGCCAATGCGGATCTTTACAAAGGCGATTACATTTTAAAAGATAAGCTGTCAGATTCACCAATGCTTAAAAATGCTTATTTGAGCAACTTAAATGGGAAGAACCGGGCGATCTCTGTCAGTATCAAATCATTAGCTGGGGGATTATCGGGTAAGCTGGAACCAGGGGATATTGTATCGCTGATTGCCAGTGATGTAGGAGAATTAAGAGAGACGATGCTGTTGCCAGAACTGACTTATGTAGAGATCATTGCAACGACAGCAAGTGACGGCTTGGACAATAACATCCAGGAACAGTCAGGGGAAGAGGAAAATGAACTGGCATCGACCATTACGGTCTTAGTATCCCCGGAACAGGCAAGGCTTTTGGCAGAGCTGGAACAGACTGGCAGAATCCATGCGGCGTTAGTATACCGTGGCAGCCGGGAGAATGCAAAAAAGTTCCTGAACGAACAGGAGACCCTATTAAATGAGTTATATCCATCTAAGACAGAGCCGAGTACAAAAGGCGATTCAAAAAATAAGACAACGGAGCAAAAGACATCAAAGGAAAACGAAGCAGGAACGGAGGAGTAGTTATGGGACAAAATAAGATAATTTCACTCATGGGAAGTCCCGGAAGCGGAAAGACCACAACGGCGGTCAAATTAGCAGTGGAACTTTCCAGAGCAAAAAAGAATGTAATCATTGTTTGTTGTGACCCCTTCGTTCCGGCGATCCCATATCTTTTGGCGGCAGCTACGAATCATGAGATTTCCCTTGGCTCCTTGCTGACAGCTCCAGCATTGTCACAGAAGGAAATACTGAAAGCCTGTATCCCAGTTGAAAGAAATGAATATATCAGCTTTCTGGGATATCGGTCTGGTGAAAGCCTTATGCATTTTCCTAAAATCACAAGAGACAAAGCGGTAGAGTTCTTTGTGTTACTGCGTTATCTGGCAGATTGTATCATTGTGGATTGCTCTTCTGTTTTTGAAGCGGATCTAACATCCATTATTGCTATTGAAATGGCAGACCAGGTGCTAAAACTGGGGACTGCCAATTTAAAGGGAATCTCTTACTTCCAGACACACAATATCATGCTGGCTGACAGTAAATTTCAAAAGGACAGGCAGACCAATGTCATCAGTAATGTAAAGACCGGGCAGGAATGGGGAGCCGTAGGACAGCAATATGGTGGTGCTCCCTTTATCCTGTCTTATCTATTGGAGCTAGAACAGCAATGCGATGAATTGTCTTTGTTCTCACCGCTGACCAGCAAAGAAGGAGCGATCTACACTGCCCAGATCAGGAAACTTTTGCAGGAAATCTTTCCTTTGGAATCGGAGCAGGAAGAAAGGCAAAGTGGATATGAGACAGTAAGTGAGAAAAAGTCAGGGATGAAGAAACCGGGGACAAATCAACCGGGAACAAAGCAACTTGGTGAAGTGAGAAAAGTCAAAAAGGGAAATCTGGGATTTAAACTCTCCTTTGGCAAGCAAAAGGGCGAATTTTAGGAGGGAGCGCATGTGATCGAGTTAGTTAATATTCATAGCAATGCAGAGCTTCTGGAACAAGAGAGGACCATACGAGCCTTTCCAGAAGTGCTGAAGGAAGTACAGGAACATATTTCAAAGAATTACGCCTCCATCCTTCGGGAGAATCCCGACGACAACCGGGAACTGATACAATCTTACATTCATAAATACCTCCAGAGCAATGGACTTGGAGTAGCCGATATTCCTTTGGAAGAACTATGTGAGCTTATTTATGGTGAAATGACGGGGTTCTCTTTTCTGTCAAAATATCTTTACCGGGAGGATGTGGAAGAAATCAATATCAACCAGTGGAAGGATGTAAAGATTACCTATGCCAATGGGGATATCTTACCAGCAAAAGAACGCTTTAATTCACCAGGACATGCGGTAGACGTGATCCGCCGGATGCTCCATAAGTCCGGGATGATATTTGACAGTGCCCAGACCATCGTCGTAGGACATTTATCCAATAAGATCCGCATTACAGTCATGGGGGATGGGGTGATCGACAAAGACAAAGGGTTGTCTGCTTCTATCCGTATTGTTAATCCAAGAAAACTGAGCAGTCAGGAGTTTGTCCGCTATGGAACTGCAACAGAGGAAATGCTGGATCTGTTAGCTACCTGTTATTGTCATGGAGTTTCCATGTGCATTACCGGAGCAACATCTAGTGGCAAGACCACTCTCATGAGCTGGATATTAGGGCAGGTCCCCTTTAGCAAACGAGTGGTCACCATTGAACAGGGCTGCCGGGAATTTGACCTTACCGTGGAAGATGAAGAGGGAAATGTCCTCAACAATGTAGTGCATTTGGTGACCCGGTTCTCCGATGACCCGAAGCAGAATATCAATCTGGTGAAACTGCTGGAAACGACCCTGACCATCAACCCGGACTGCATCGCCGTAGCCGAGATGAAGGGTGGAGAAAGTATGCAAGCGATCAATGCGGCAAATACGGGACACTCCGTAATTACCACGATCCATGCCAACAGCTGTGAGGATACCTACTACCGGATGGTGACCTTATGTAAACAGATGCATGACATGGACGATAGTACCCTGATGGGGCTGGCGACCAAAGCATTTCCGCTGGTGGCATTTGCTAAGAAGCTGGAGGACAACAGCCGCCGGATCATGGAGATCTGTGAGTGTGAATATCAGGAGGAAGGAAAACGGAATATGCGGACTTTATACCGATTCCATATCACTGATAACCTGGTGGTGGACGGAAAGCCAAAGATCATCGGGCACTATGAAAAAGTGAACACCTTGTCCGACAGCCTACTGCGGAGGCTTCGGGAAAATGGGATGTCATTAAAAATGCAGGAATATTTCATAAAAAGTTAGGAGGGGATTTCATGACAATACTTGTTACCATTGCTTTTCTCATGGCTTGCGGAGGAAGTTTTCTGATGCTCGGACTGACTCCATTTTCCTTTTTAGAGGGAATATCAGCGGCCTTGACACCAAAGGAAACTACAATGAAGCAAAAGATCAGCATGAGCAGGAGTCAGAAAAGACCAAAGGGTCTAAAGCTCCTGTTTCAGGAGGTAAAGGAAGTTCTGCGGATTACCGGAAAGAGTGGTATGTTTTCTGGTCTGTGCATATTATCTATGATCCTGTTTGTAATAGGGGTCATGATGGCGCTTACCATGAATAATCTTTTTCTGGTGCCGGTATTATCCGGTGGTCTTGCCTTGCTGCCTTTTTACTACATCATGTTTGCAGCGACCAGATTTAAAAGGCAGATCAATGGGGAACTGGAAACGGGGCTATCCATGATCACTACCAGCTATCTGCGAGGAAAGAATACGATCATCCGTGCCATTGAGGAGAACCAGCCATATTTAAATCCACCATTATCGGAGGTGTTCTCTAATTTTTTAATGCAGGCAAAACTGATCAATTCCAATACGAAGGAAGCGCTGGAAGAACTGAAAGCAGGGGTGGATAACAGTGTCTTCCATGAGTGGGTCAATGCGGTTATTGCCTGTCAGGATGATTATAATTTAAAATCTACCCTTGTGCCCATTGTGGCAAAGCTGTCGGATATGAGGGTGGTATCGGCGGAACTGGATGTTCTTTTATTTGAACCAGTAAAAGAATATATCACGATGGTGATCCTGGTGCTTGGCAGTATTCCATTATTATATTTTCTGAATCGGGAATGGTATCAGACCCTGATGTTTACATCATTTGGCAAGATACTTCTGGCGATTAGTGGAACTGTTATTTTCGTGTCGGTGGCAGCCGTAGCAAAGCACACCAGACCGATTGAGTATAAGCGATAAGGGGGACATATGCAGCATTTTATCTTGTTACTATTTACCCTATGCTTTAGCATGGGGCTTTATCTGATCATGGCTCAACTGCTTCGAGTGCCGACCTATCGGGCAAGTAAGGCAGTAATCAATATGGGAAAGCGGCAGAAGAAGCAGGCACGGGACTCGGATGCCTTTCTTTTGGAACTGGCAGAGAAACTGGCACGGATTCTGCCAGTAGAGGAATATAAAAAGCGTAAGCTGACGATTGTGCTTAAATCAGCAGAGATATCTCTGACCCCGGAAGTTTATCTGGCACAAGCCATAGTGAAAGCAGGATTTATATTGGTCTTTATTTTTCCTTGCTTATTCATAGCACCCATTCTGGCACCGGTGTTTTTGATTTGTGGAATCAGTTTGTATTTTAAAGAAGTTGGTCAGGCAGAACGTTTGGTGCAGGCAAAGAAAAATGAAATTGAATATGAACTGCCCCGGTTTGTGGCGACCATCACACAGGAACTGATGGCAAGCCGGGATGTACTATCCATGTTGGAGACTTATACAAAGAATGCTGGAGGCGCATTTAAGAATGAGTTGGGAATTACCATAGCGGACATGCGTACTGGGAATTTCGAAGGGGCACTCACCCGGTTAGAGGGGCGGGTATCCAGTGCCATGCTTTCGGATGTGATCCGAGGATTGATTGGGGTGTTGAGAGGGGATGATGGAGTGGCATTTTTCCGAATGCTTTCTCATGACATGAAACAGCTGGAATTGCAGCGATTGAAGAAACTTGCCATGGAACGTCCGCCCAAAATCCGCAAATATTCTTTTCTGCTCCTGGGCTGTATGTTGCTGATCTATATGGGAGTGATGGGGTATCAGATCATCACTACAATGTCAGGCATATTTTAGGGAGGTGGAGTTGGTGAAACAAAAAACTAGAAAGAAACAGAACTCACTTGCAAAAAAGTTTCCGATTACGATTGAATTAATAAGATCCAGGCAGGCAGAAGGCTACATTGATGTTGTCGTGGGTATCCTCTGCTTTTTGCTGGTAATTGCGTTAGCAATCAATCTGTTTCCGGTATTTATGAAGAAACAGCAGTTGAATACCTTTGCGACAGAACTGGTAAGGGAAGCGGAGATGTCTGGCAGGACAGATCTCAGTGAATGTGTGGAGCGTTTGAAGGGGCAGACGGGACTGAATCCACAGATTATATGGGATTGCGATTATTATAGTGGGAAAAAGGTGCAGCTCAATGGAGATATCATGGTGATCTTAAAGGACAAAACGGACATTGGGTTTTTCTCCTTTGGCTCCTTCCCCATTGAGATAACGGCAAAGGCGAGTGGAAAGAGTGAGATTTACTACAAATAAAGGAGGCGGTCAGAATCCGAGTAAAACAAATATTAAGGGATAAGTCGGGGAATTCTACTCCGCTTATCATTGCAATGGTGCTCATTTTGTTGATCCTTTGTTGTACGATTAGTGAGTTCTTCCGCTTGAGCATTATTGTATCAGGAGTACGGGATGCTTTGCAGCAGTCGGTCATTGCGGTGGCAACGACAAATTATGATGAACTGTATAATGGTCTGCGGGAAGGATACAGCGGAGGTTATAAACTTTCTTCTGGGAACTGGGTGGAAAAGCTAGATAAAGGGGATGTGTATGATAATCTGGATGAAGTGCTGGGAACCATGGGAGAAGGGAGCTATCATATTAAGGAAACGGCAAATGGTTATGAATACCGGATATGGGGGCTTGGTATGGATCTGATTAACACTCCATTGACACCAGGTAATGCAGACAAGAACTTTGAAGCAGATATCCGTGTACAGATTGAAATACCGCTATCCTTTGGTTGGCAGATGCTGCCGCCACTGGTCATGGAGATTCGAACAAAGGCGGCATATCTGCCAAAGTTTTGATGGTTCTGCATAAATAACATCACGTTAATTTGTTAAAGTTTGTTGGAAAAATGTCTGGACGACCAATCATTTATTTTTTATAATAGGGTCAGACTAAAAATATTGTTTCAAGAAAGAGAGGGATTCGTATGAAACAGGAAAGTAAAAAGAGGCTCATTGCCATTGTAGTTTTCGGCGTTGCTTTTTGTGCTATGTTGGGTGCTGTCTTAACCATGAACCGAGGGGATTCGGATATCAAGCCGGTCGAAGCAGTGGAAGACCAGATAGAAGCTCCAGTTGATAGTTTAATCGAGGAAACAGGGGATGATGTGATTGCTGAGCCAGTGGAGGAAACTCCAGCTGTGGAAGTTTCGGCAGTGGAAGTTCCTGCCTTGGAAACTCCTGCTCCTATAGTAGAAAGTGAAGAGACCGATGTGCTGCAAGATAATGATAAAACAAAAAAGACATCGGAAGATAAGCCAAAAACAAAAGAAGAGGCAACTCCACCAACGGAGGCTCCCAAGGTAAAGGATGAAACAGAAACGACCAATCCAAAGAAAAAGCCAGAGTACAAGGAAGAAGATGTAAAGCCCAATGAAAGTAAGAAGCAACCAAAGAGTGGTGATGTACGTTCTGATGGGGCTATTTATGTTCCGGGATTTGGCTGGGTAGAAGATAGTGGTGAGCCGAATAAACAAGAGTATGCGGATTTTGAATTAACGGGAAATTTAGTTGGAGAAATGGATTAATAATTATAGGATATAAAGATTAGGATATGGCGCGGGCTGTATCCTTTTTTTGTGGAGGTATTTATTTGAAAAAAATATTATGTATTCTTCTATCAGCCCTTCTTATATTTTCAGAAGGGACTGTGATATATGCAGGAAGTAGTTCTAATATTGATTCTGGAGGCGGCGGTATGGGGAGCGGAACCAGTACTGATGTATGGTATGGGGCAGACGGTGTCAGAGTTACAATTATACGTTGCAGTGATCATATGCCTGTGGCAGCGCCAATTGATATTAGTAACAGTAGTGTATCCGATATTCAGATTTATTTTGGTAAGGTCAGTAAAATGTCATATAAAAATGGAGCTGCGTTAACGGCAATAAAAAGCGGATACTCAGCTTATAAACCAGTAGTCGCAATGCCAAGAGTAGTAACTTCTAGTGGCAGTAATAATCTTCGTTCCATTAAAAACTATTTCTGTGATGAAGGTACCATTCGCTTTATTGCAGGGAAAGTGGGAGCATCATACGAAATCTTGACAAATGGACAATATAAGATATTACTGGAACCCATTGCATATTTCAAACATGGCGGTGTCATGTATGCCATGACAGCGACCGAAGCCGCTCTTTTCAATAAAAAATCAGGTGGAACGCTGCGGAAAAAAATGCCTTCTCTTTCTCATCAGAACCTACCCTTATCCATGTTCTTGGAAACATCGGATTTGGGATTTGAAGAGTGGACGGGGTCTGTCAGCGGAAAGCAGACGGACGAAGATATCATTCGTGCATTGGGTCTTGGTATAGTAAGATTCAGTGACCCGGAGCCAGAGCCGCCAAGGGAAAGCAGTGTGACTTACCGCTGTGATACGGAAGTCATTACCTCTGTAACAGTGTCTACAGGAAGTCAAAGGACTCCCAAGAGCCCAGCCTATGTGACCTTTGAAATCAATGGAAGGACTTATACTCATTCAGGGATCTATCTGCCAGAGGGCGGTTCACAACTTGCCTGGGTAAAATGGCGAACACCAAGTGAGCCAGGCACCCTTACGATCAATGTCAGCAGCAACTGCTCGATCAGTTCTAGTCAGATCAATGCCAAGATTGCTTCGATGAATGAAAAAATACCCCCTGATCCCAAGGCAAACGATAGAAATGATAGTTTTACAGCCCCGACAGTTCCCACAAAAGCAGATAAGACCACTCTAGCCTGGGGTGAATGGGATTGCTGGTGGCATGAAAATTGGGTATGGGTTGCAAGTTGGCAGTGGTATTCCATGGGACATAACAGCAGTTGCAAGAAAAAATGTACAGAAAGCCATGGATACTGGCAGGATAATGGGCAGTGGAAAGATAAAGGCTGGTATGAATATGAGTGGATTCCCTATACAGCAACCCTAAGTGTAACAGCATCCGCTTCGCCAGATGAGAAAAATCCCACTGCCAGCGGAAAGACCATGAAATCAGGATATGGGATTAATTTAAAAATTGCAGCAACCCTGCGTTCTTCTGCTCCAAGCAGTCATATTACTGGTGCGCAGACCGTAGTGGCATATTTCCCAGAGTTTCAGTATAAGACATATTATCGCTTGCTGGAGGCAACCAGGAGTGGTTATTCAGCAATATTTGAATTCCAGAAGAACAAGTATAGTACCTACAACCGCCGGGTACATTTCACCCCTCCCTGGTTTCCCGATGGGGCATATACCGTCTATGCCCAGACTTATGATTCGTGGACACCGGCAGGAATGCTGCAGGTTAATTTGACCGACAGCTTGACGGTAAAAGATTCCCTGTTTGCTGACTGGCATATCCGACCAGTTGGCAGATAGACAAAGCCAATCAAATAGAAGGAGAAATAATTGAATATGGATGGATTACTATTCCCCATTATTATGCTTGCCATTACCTTAATTGGTGGTGGCATTTTATTGTTGTATCTAAGAACAGGAAACAAAAAAATAGAAATAAACGAAGAAGACAGGAGCATCCAGACCGCCCAGGAATTTATTAATGTAAAAGATGTGAGGGACAAGTATCTCTATACAAAGGATGGGCTCATATTGGTATTTTTGAGGGTTCATGCCATTAGCATTGACCTGTTCAGTAAAGCAGAGAAGAATAGCTTGATCCGTCAGCTGACAGCAGAGCTTTCAGAAATCCAATACCCCTTTAAATTTATGGCGGTATCCCGACCAGTGGATATTTCACCATTGATTCATGATCTGCAATCCATGCTAAAGACAGCAGATGATAAACGGAAGGAACTGCTCCGTCAAGAAATCCTGCAGATGAGTGGGTTTGCTTTGTCTGGTGAGATAACAGAGCGCCAGTTCTATATTTCCATATGGGAAAAAAGTGAGGAGGAAAATGGAACTGATTACGGTGGGAACAACACAGTAGAAAAAGATATTTATAAACGTGCGTCCCTGCTGGCAGAGAAATTTACTGGAAATGGAATAGGTTGTGATATCCTTCCGGAAAAGGAAATTGTCCGGCTGCTTAATCTGGTTCACAACCCCTCATATGCCCATTTGGAAGATATGGAATATGAAGCAGGGATACCGCTCATAAAGGAGGATTTTTTGAATTGAAGGAAAAACAAATCGTAGGCAAGAGTCAGAACAATGCACTATTAAATGTCATCACCCCGATCGGACTTGATTTTACCAAGAACAGCCTTTCCATCGGTGAAAATATTGGTAAGGTATATGGATTGATACGATATCCGCAGAAAGTAGAGACCGGATGGCTTTCCAAGATCACTAATATCCCCAGCACCATCGTTAGTATTGGATTTCAGCCCGTAGATAATACCACGCTGATCAATGCCATATCCCGCAGTGTAGCACAGCAAAGAGGTCTGGCAGAAGGTGCCAAGGATCCTTTGTCCAGACAACGAGCGGAAAAGGCTGCCGAGGATGGGGAAAAGATCATGCTCCAGATTGATCGGGAGGGGGAAACAGTCGGTCTCATGAGTGTGGCAGTCATGCCCATCGCCAAGGAAGAACGAGAATTTAAGAAAGCATGCCGTCGTGCAGAGAGCATTGTCAGTGTCATGAAATGTAAGATGCGGGTGATACCCAATTTGCAGAAAGAGAGTTTCCAGCACATCGCACCATCTTTTCCGAATCATAGTAAAATGGAGAGCATCCTGCAACGAATTGTACCATTTTCCACCTGGGTAGGTGGTTTTCCATTTGCCAGCAGTGGCTTTAATGATGGTGAAGGATATTATTTTGCCCAAGATGCCAGCGGAAGCCTTGTTATTGTGGATACCTGGAAGCGTGGCAGTGATCGGACGAATTCTAATTTTGTTATTATGGGGAATTCCGGTGTTGGTAAATCAACTGCTATCAAGCATATCTTGATTTCGGAATATATGAAAGGAACAAAGATTATCGTAGCGGATCCAGAGTCAGAATACAAAGACCTTTGCTATAACCTGGGTGGGGATTGGATCAATACGGTAGGTGGTTCTAAGGGAATGATCAACCCCCTTCAAGTCCGTCCATCACCAAAAGATGAAGAGGGAGAAAAGGAGCAGGAACGACTTTACCGGGATGAGGGGTATGGAATGAACGACCTGGCTCTGCATATGAAAAATCTGGAGATATTTTTCAGCCTTTATATTCCATCTCTTACGGATATGCAAAAGGCGGTACTGAAAAAATCGCTGGTGGAATTGTATCAGAATTTCGGAATCGGATGGGATACGGATATATCAAAGCTGAGACCAAAGGATTTCCCTATATTTTCGGATCTGTATGAATTGGTGCAGCAGAAAGGGAAAGAGGAGAAAGATGGAACGGTATATGACGCTCTTGCTTTACTTTTATATGATATTGCCCAGGGCTCTGACAGCTTTATCTGGAACGGTCACAGCACCATAACCAGCGAATCGCAATTTATTTGTCTGGATACCAATGCCTTGCAGGAGACTGGTGACAATATAAAAAGAACCCAGTATTTTAATATACTGACCTATTGCTGGGAGCAGATGAGCCGGAATCGGGAAGAGAGAGTATTGCTTATTTGTGATGAATGTTATCTGATGATTGATCAGAAGGTGCCGCAGTCACTGGTGTATTTGAGAAATGTTATTAAACGGGCGAGAAAATACGAGGGAGCATTGGGAATTATCTCCCACAGTGTCATTGACTTTTTAAGCGAGAGCATCAAACAATATGGACAGGCATTGCTGGATGTTCCGACTTATAAAATATTGATGGGGACTGACGGGCCAAATCTGAAGGAGACGGCAAAGCTATATGACCTGACTGAGGCTGAACAGGAACTGTTGCTGGCGAGAAAACGCGGTCATGCTTTGTTTATGGTCGGAGCAAAACGACTGCATATCCAGTTTGAGATTCCGGAGTATAAGCATAAGATGATGGGGAAAGCGGGAGGAAGATAAGAGAATGAAAAAGAAAGACGGAAACCTATTCGAGCAGAAACAGGTTACTGTCTTTCTTTTACCTTGGAGCGACCAGTCAGGTAATCCAGTGAGACATCAAAATAATCAGCTATTTTAATCAATCCATGGAAATCAGGGTAACGAGTTCCGTATTCATAGTGTTGGTAAGCACGGTCAGAAATTCCGAGAACGTCTGCAACTTGCTTTTGAGATAGATTGCTGCTGGTACGAAGGTCTTTGATTATTTCTTTAAATTCCATGATAAAAGACTCCCTTCTTAAATAAATTACTATTGACACGAACTTTAAGTTGTGTTAATGTATATGTACAAAGACGAACTTAAAGTGGTGAAAATGGATGCGCAATAAATAATATCAAAACAAAACATGCAGACCAAAAAGCATGTGCTATTTTCAATCGGTAAAGGCAGTTATTGCTAAAAACATGCCATTTTTAGTATAGCTTTCATAATGAAACGTGTCAAACACTTTTGGTGTTTCTTTTTTGCATACTTAAAGTCATGGAAGGAATGATTACAAACGATGGGAAATGTATCAAAGTTAATTTTTGAAGGATATAAAGCAAGTGAGCATTATGTGGATAATACATCGGAAATGGATTTTAGCTGGCTGGAAGATAAACTGAACTTTGATGAAATGGACGAATTAAAGCGGCAGGTCATTTATCATATGCTGGAAAATGAAGAAGATATCTTTTGTTCGGCATTAAATCTTGCATGGTCTTTGTTTATCGAACTAAACGAAGGAAAAGCACGGTCTGCAGAGTTGATTATCAAGGTAGCGGAAATGCTGAAGGAAAACGAATAAAGAGTACATTTAGAAAGAATAACAAAAGGTGAATTTTGAGCAGCTAAAAGCAAAATATATGCTTTCAGCTGCTTATTTTATTGAAAGAAAGAGGTGGGCGTATGGCAATTGATCCGGCAACAGCAAAGATTTTAGTACAGGTGGCAGTAAAAGCAGTATCGGATGAGGAAACAAGGAAAAGGCTGTTTATGGTAATCCTTGCCCCGACGATTGGTGTACTGCTTCTTATTGCGCTAATTCTGCATCTCATTACAAGTCCTTTATCCTTTCTGAGCAGCTGGCTGATTGGAGATGAGGTAACGCTGGTTGAAGAATTCCAGAAGGACTATGGGTATAACCAGGTAATTGGCATTTATGATACGGATTATGAAGAAAGTTATGGAACCAATTATGAAGGTGTTACATTTACATCAGGAGCAACAGCGGTTGCTTATTATAACCAGTTGGATGAACGTTGGGCAGATAAGCCATATGGAAAGACCGGAACCATAGGGTCAAGTGGATGTGGACCAACTTCTATGTCCATAGTGGTATCAACTTTGACTGAAAAAAGTGTTGATCCACCTCATATGGCGGATTGGGCATATAAAAATGGATATCGTTGTGAAGGAAATGGTTCCTATCACAGTCTGATTCCAGCGGCAGCCAGGAACTGGGGACTGACAGTAAAGGATAAGCTGACAGCACAGGGAATCGTAGATGCTTTGTCAAATGGGAAACTGGTGGTCGCTATCATGGCAAAAGGACATTTTACCAAAGGTGGGCATTACATTGTTTTAAGGGGAATAACAGAGGATGGCAAAATATTGGTTGCTGACCCAGCTAGTGTGAGTAGGAGTAACCAGGAATGGGATTTATCCATTATTTTAAATGAAGCAAGAAAAGGAGCAGCAGCTGGAGGACCATTTTGGAGCATTGGAATGTAGTGTGGATAGAAGATTGGGAGGAAGTGAACAGGTTATGGTTTTGTTTTTATCTTCAAATGAACATACAAATTTACTTGATTTTTTAGAGTGGGATGTTTCTGGACATGAGTATACCCTGAAAAAAATGGTGGGGAATTTTGTGTTAAAACAGTTTGTTGTATATGACATGCGAAACTTTTCTCATTGCACGGAGATTGTTCTGGATCGGATTGCATTTGGGGATACGGATATAGAATTTGTAGATGCTATTAGACAATTTTTAATGATGTACCAGATAAGAGTCAGTGTGATATGTGAGGGGCTGAAATCAACTGACTATCTGTTTCAGAAACTGTTAAATAGTGGTGTTGGGAATATTGTAAATGGAACATATATTGAAGAAATTCAGGCAGAAATAAGGGAATGTTTGAGTGGGGATGGGATGAAGCGATATGTGACCAGACAAGCAGTAAAGAAAGAAATACAGAAAGATTACTATTCTTTTGAATGTGAGAATATAAAGATAGCTTTTGTTTCAACGGTATCACGTATTGGTGTTACCACTGTGGCGATTGGTATGACCTCATGGCTTGCCAGTGTGGGAGCCAAGGTAAATTATGTGGAGGCAAATGGGAAAAGTCATCTTTCTTATATTACAAAGATTTATCAGATGGAGCAGACAGACAATGGGTATCGTGAGGGCAATGCGTATTATTGTAACAGGGAACCTATTGATACAGGGAATTTTATTATATATGACTTTGGGAATGAATACCGTAATAATATGGAGCTGGTTGAGGAAGCAGATATTCTGGTATTGGTATGTGGAACAAAACCGTATGAACTGGAAGAAACAATCAGTCTTCTAAAGGAATTTAAAACAAAGAAATCATATGTATTATGTTCGTTTGTAGCAGAGAAGAATCGTGAAATTATTAAGGGTGTACTTGAAACAGAATGTCATCAAATAATATTTAGTGAGTACCAACCTGATTTTCTTGACGGAGAAGTAAATTCAAGACAGTTTAAAAGAATGATACTGAATTATATAGCTGGGGCATAATGCCCCAGAGAATGGAGAAATTATGACAAAACAAGCTGAATTAAAAAAGCAGGCATATGAAAGTCATTTGAAGAGTCGGGCATTATCTATTTTGATTTATTTGATTGACCGAAGCAATCAGGATTTAACCTGTTTTCCGGCGATTCCCACTATGGCAAGGGATTTACATATCAGTGTATCAACAGTAAAACGTGGCTTGAAGGAACTTGTGAATGGTGGTTACATTTATAAAGAGAGCCGCTTTCGTGAGAAGAATATGGGTCAATCATCAAATCTATATACACTTGTCATATTTGAAAAAGCAGAAAAAGCAGAAGAAATTGTACAGGCAAAAGCAATTGACGACATTCAAAAAATTGAAGTACAAGATAAACACATAACATTTGAAGGGATTAAAGAAACTATTGTAAATCATCAAAATGCACAGGAGAAAAAAAGAGTACAAGTGGCGTTTACGTTTGTAAACAATAGAAAACAAAGTATGAAGTCAGAAAACCAATATTATATTAGTTGGACGGGGGAGGGGGTCAGTTTGATACCTCCTTGAACTAATCATTTTAACTAAATAAATTTAAAATCGAAAAGTAAATTAAAATACTAATATATAAATTGTATCTCTTTTAAGATAGCAGTAAAAATGCCATAGATATAATTATTCAATGTCCTTATCTCGCATCCATATTGCTAAACCAATAAAAAGTTGATATAGTATGAATAAAATAATATATATTCGAAGAAAGAAATGAGGGATAGATATGGTTCAAGTGGTTCTAGAATGTGAAGATTTAAATGTATATCAGGAAATTTATGAAATTAGCAAGAACACAGACGATTTTGAAGTAATTAACGAGAAAAATTTTACAGGGGATATAACTATAGTAGAAATGTTTTTCGAAGCTCTCCCAACTATATTAGCAATCATTATACCTGTCTTAATTGAAAAAATAAAAAAGAAAAAGGTATCTTCCTTGAAAATTGATGGCGATATAATCGAGTTAAAAAATGTATCAGAAGAATTGCTTAAGGAAGTATTAGAGAAAAAAATGAATAAAGAAGATGTAAAAAATCTTGACGTAAAAGATGAGTAACAAAAATGGATATCAATAAAATTATTGAATTGAAAATTAAGAACCGATGCATACGAAGCAAGTATAATGTTGTAAGCATGGTAGAAAAGATTATCCGAGAATGCTGTGGACAACTAGGGATTCATCCGGTAGAAATAATCTATTGTGATACTTTAAAACGTTCATATAGTGTGTTTTTTCTAAAAGGTGTAAAGTATTTTATATATGATAACTCACTGTTGGAAGGTCTTTACTTGTATAATTATTTACTTATTAACAAAAAAGAAACAGACATGAATAAGTTTTATTATAAGTTGTTCTGTGAAGAATTGATTATTCAAGAGGAAATCAACGCTGCTCTTTACTTTTCAAGGAAATACAAAAAGAATAGTTTTAGTTTTGATCTTATAGAAAATAAATTGGACAGAGAAATAGAAAATAAAATCTCAAGGCAGAATTACTTTCTAATATTACATGAAGTAGGGCATTTATATTTAATGTGTGGTAATAAGGAGCTTATATTATCTGATTATTTAAAATGGGTGAGGTCATATTTTGATACCATTTTACGCAGACCATTGAAATCAGGCAATGAAATTAGTAAAATGGTAAAAATGAGTTCAGAATACTTTAGGATTCCTGAAAATGAAAACACGGATTTATTCCTGACCAAGTTGTTTCAGTCAAAGCGATTTTATTCTTTTGTAGAAGAATGCTTTTGTGATTGGTTTGCGGTGAAATTTTTATTAGAAAACTTTGATGATAAAAAAGAGTCTATAGCAGCTGCATCTGTTTCTTTGAATTTTCTCACAACATTAGAAATGATTAAGGGGATTTTAAAGGATGGAGCAGTGTATTTACATAGCGAAAAAGAGGCATTGGATACTATGTATTACTCAGTAATGAGGATACAAATGCTAATAGTAATGGCACAATGGAATAATATAGAGGAAGCTGTTGAGGGGATTTATATCAATCAAAACTGTAATCTAATAAATCGTTATGCTATTGAATGGCTGAAAAACATACCAAATGGTGAGGCTTTTCAAGAACTTAAAGAAAATACGGACGTAGATGTGGATGAGAGATTTATTCAAGAATTAATATACTCAATAAGGTATTGTTCAATTATAGATGAGTAACTGGGGACTTGTACACCGAAGAATAAATAACGGATACATTCACTGAGGATGATTTTTCGAAAGTGCAATTGAAAAAATGTAGGCATAGCGGGCTATGCTGATTGCGCTTTTGGGAAATCAGACCAGTGAAGGTGTTCGTTATTTATTAGTTCTCCATTAATAAATCGTTCAATTATTTATGTTCTTTTTACCGGAAGATAAACAGATACAGAAGTCCCCATGCTCTCTTCACTTTCAATGGTTAAATACCCCTTACTCATTTCGATGATCCTTTTTACCAGCGCGAGCCCCAGACCATTCCCTTCCATACTATGCGATTTATCACCTTGATAAAATTTATCAAAAACATTTTTGATAACCTCTTCACTCATGCCGATTCCAGAATCTGATATTTTCACAATAGTATAATTATTTTCATTGGCAAGGCTAACAGAAATCTGTCCACCATTTTTGGAGAATTTAATCGCATTTCCAAGCAGATTCACCCAGACCTGCATCAACAGCTCTTCACTGCCAGTATAACGAAGCTCTGGGAGTTCCGTAACAAGCGAGAGCCCTTTCACGCTCCAGTTTGGCTCTGTCATTAAGATGGCTCTTCTTAATTGTTCATCAAGGAGAAATGTACTATGATCAGTAATGATCTCTTGTCTTTCAATCTTAGATAAAAGCAGAATATTTCCCGTTAGCTTGGTGAGTCGATCCGACTCTTTGATGATGATGTCTAAGTATTCATTCCGGCTTTCATCACTAAGCGTATTCTTCTTTAATAATTTAGCAAATCCCTTGATGGAAGCAATGGGGGTTTTAAACTCATGTGATACATTACTGACAAAATCACTTCTCATAGTTTCAATGCTGCCCAGCTCCTTTGCCATGAGATTAAAATTTTCTGCCAGTTGTTCCAATTCATAAGGTCCTTTTAAATCCACCTGCACATTAAAATTCCCATCTGCGATTTCTTTGGTTGCTTCATTTAGCTTTCGATAGGGACCCACAATAAATGCGCTAAAAATTAAAGTAATTAAGGTACCAATGATAACACTAAAGGCAACCAGCAGTAAAATGGCATATAAGTTGCTGTTAACAAGCAAGCCAAAGGTGTGTAAGACAGTCAATATAATTCCCACCAGGATACTGGTAACCAAAAGAATCAGGAATACAAAAATACTGAGATAAAGGGTTATATTGCGATATTTTTTCTTTTTCAAACCTTTTTCACCGCCTTATAGCCCAAACCACGGACTGTTACAATTTCAAATTCCGGCCAGTCATAGAACCGCTCCCGCAGGCGGTTAATATGCACATTAATGGTCCGGTCATCGCTTTCAGAATCCATTCCCCAGATTTCGTCCATTAACTGAATACGGGTAAAAATAACATCTGGATAACTAAGCAGCTTATATAAAAGATAGAACTCTTTCTGTGGCAGGGAAAAAAGCTGGTTATTCCGTGTGACCGAAAGAGCTTCATAGTTCAAGGTTACCGGACCAATGGTAATCTTTTTCTCATTTACAATCTGGGCACGGCGCAACAGTGCTTTGATGCGGAGAATCATTTCCTCATCATCTACGGGCTTTGTCAAGTAATCATCGGTTCCCACCAGGAACCCTCTTTTTTTATCTTTTGGTGCTTCTTTGGCAGTGACCATTAAAATCGGCAGCGTCGAGCCAGCCTCTCGCAATTGCTCCGTTAAGCCATACCCGTCTAGTTCGGGCATCATGATATCGGTGATGAGCAGATCAATGTGGTGGGTATCCAAAATATCCAATGCCTCTACTCCATTTGTTGCCAAAATAGGAGTGTATCCATTTTCCTTTAATACTGCCTCCATAAATAGCTGCGTGCTTGGGTCATCCTCTACTACTAATATATTTAACACCGTATTTCCTTCCTATTCTGTCAAGCCTAAATTTATTTATTTTACTGGCTTTGACGATTTTTATTTACCTCTGAAACAGAGCCGAGAGTGATGGATATCGTAATATCAAGTACCGAATAGTTGATAAATGGGTATAATTTTTAAA